>NZ_RZSG01000029.1:0-21871 GCF_003997725.1 Mesorhizobium sp. M4A.F.Ca.ET.050.02.1.1 | reverse complement strand
GTTCTGGTCTGTGTCTGTCGCTGCGGGTGCGGTGCTGGTCGTTGCCGTATTGTCGGTTTTGCCGGAGGCGATCTTTTCGATCATCTCCTGATGCATCTTGAGTGTCGGCAATGTCTGCTGTGCGAATGCCTTGAGATCCGCGTTGTCGCCGTCGGCCGCATAGTCCTGGAACAGCTTGACCGCGTCGGCGTGCGCGTCTTGCTGCATCTTCACGTAAGACTGGTCGGCTGACCCGTTCGTCGATCTCAACGCCTCGAGGTCACTCTTGTGATTGGCGTCCGTCTCCGCCGGAACCTGCAATTTCTGCTCGCCGGCGATCGACTGCAGTTTGGCGTTGGCGGCGCCGTGATCGGTAATCATTTTCAGGGCAAAGTCGTTGATGGCCTGATCTTTCGCCTTGGCCTGGACGATCTTGCTGGACTCGACTTCGAAGATCCCACCTTGCGCGGCCTTGTTGACGAAATCCTGCGCCTTTTCGGCACTGAGCGCCGGATGGGCAAAACCCAGTCCGACCGCCGTGCAGAGCGCAGCCGATAGCAAATGAAGTTTCATGGATATCCTCCAACGCACAGAATTGTGCCTGGAAGACAAACAGAGGGGCGCAGCGTTTGTTCCAACAATCGGTGCCACCCCCGCACTGAGAAATTGGCGTCCCGAGCTTCGCGTCTGTGCATAAAAGTGCATGGGGCGTCGGGTAGTGTCTGCAGCCGGGACGCCCTATCTTTCCGGCATGCCCGCGCGCCGAAAAATCGACCCGACCGCAAAATTGATCGCCGAGTGGCCGCTATCGCCGGCGGCGACACTGGGATCGTCCATGCGGACGAGGGGCATTTTCCTCGAGATCCGCTCGCGTCTGCCGCCTGCGCTCAGAAACTTGCTTCACATCGAATCCCGGGTGCTGACCTTGCGACTGCCGGAGGCCAATGAGGCAGATGTCGATGCGGCAACGGCGATCGTGTCCAAAGCCATGCAGGACATCGAAGACCTACCCGTGATTCCCCGTGAAATCGAGGACATCCTGACGATCTCCTCTGGCGAGCGGCACCGATGGCTGAAGGACGGTCGACTTGAGAGCGCGGGGACCAGAACGGTCAACCTTCGCGGCCGCGCCAGGAAGATCACATTCCACGTGTTCGACCCACGCCACATCGAGGATGTGCCCGACCGCGACCTGGTCACCGTCTGGCGCGAGCACGACGCCGCCACCCGCGCCGAGAACCGGCGACGCGCTGCCGCAAAGGCGGCATTTAAGCGCGCGCAGAAGAGGGGGCGTGAGGCTCCCCATTCAGCAAGGAATGGGCGAGACGAAAGCTCGAAGGCCAAACTGCGCGGTTGGGACGATTTTGAGAGCGAAGGGCTGCTGCGCTGACAAGCGGCTCGGGCATCAGGCCGAGAATCTTCCAATATCGATCGTGATCTCAAGGACAATTCCGGCCGGGTCCCAACCTCGTACGAATCCGCCAAGCTCACTCGCCGCGGCGCGGATCAAGCGGCTCCCGAAACCTTCGTCTTCGGTTGCGACCGGAGATGGTCCTCCTACCTCCCTCCATTGGACAGTCACCTTACCGTCGCTATTGGAGCAAGCGATCTCTATGGAGCCGGCGGCCGCCGAGAGGCTGCCATGTTTGGCAGCGTTGGTGGCGAATTCGTGTAGCAAGAGAGAAAGCGGCGTGATCATCGCTGAAGGCACCGGCATATCGATGCCACTGATCGCGAAGCGGGGATGCTCGTCAGCTCCATGGCGGTATGGCGCGAGGATAGCGGCGATCAATGCATGTAGGCTCGTCGCGACCTGAACAGAGGGGCCAGTCGAGGGGAGCATCGTCAGCGCATGCGCCCGCGCGAGGGCGCCGAGCCGGTCAGAAACGGTGGAGGCGAGCGCGGCCGGCGTTTCAGCGGCTGACGCACTCAAATTGACGATGGAGCTTGCGATGGCAAAGAGATTCTTCACGCGGTGGTCCATCTCGCGAAGCAGCAGCTCCCGCTGCTCTTGCGCGCGCAGTCGCTCGGAAATGTCACGGGCGATCTTGGACGCACCGACAATTGCGCCAGACGCGTCCGCGATTGGGGAAACGGTCAAAGAGATGGGAATGCTGCTGCCATCCTTGCACAGGCGAACGGTCTCGAAATGCTCGACATGCTCTCCATTGCGAATGCGCGCCAGAATCTCCCGCTCCTCATTCTGGCGATCGGGCGGTATCAGCAACATGAGCGGACGTCCGATCATTTCCTTGCGGCCGTAGCCGTAGAGACGCTCGGCGCCGCTGTTCCAGTCCGTGACGGTGCCATCCGTATCGGTCGCGATGATTGCATCATCCGAGGATTCGACGAGCGCGCTCAGTCGCGCTGCCGTTGTTTCCGCCCGCTTCCGTTCGATGGCAAACCCGAGTTGACGGGCAATGGTCAAAGCAAGTTCGCGTTCACGATCTGCGAAGCGATGGGGTGCTGGATAGTAGACCATGAACTTGCCGACGAGCTCGTGGGAGCTGGCAAGCGGGATAAAGGCCAGCGCTTCGATTCCCTCGCCAAGGACCGTGTCGATGAGTTGCCGAGATTCACCGCTGAGACGAATATCCTCGACAAGGATTGGCTCGGCATTGTGCTCCCCGCGCGTCCATGGCGTGTGGCCGTTAACTGCCTCGCGGTATTCTTCAGAGAGTGAGCGCCACGCGACGAAGCTCATGACGCCGTGGCTGTCAAATCTCAGGATCGAGGCGCGCGACGAACCGAGCGCGTCGCATATGGCATCAAGTGCTGCATCGTAGATCTCGCCAAGGCCATTGGCTCGGTAAAGTCGGTCCGTGAGGCGAAAGAGGACGGCTTGCTCGCGGACAATATCGCCGTCGGCTGGCTCACGCCGGCCTTGCCCCATGGCCGCATCACTCATGGCCCTTTGCCTGCATGGCTCTACCCCCGGACGGCTCTATTGAAGTTCGACCAAATCCTCGACCAAACCACCTAACTTAGCACCGCGTCCACGGCCCATGTCCTTGGACTGCCGATTACGACCCCGACTATGCCAAACAATATGCGCCTTGCGCAGTTTCGCAATAGTGACTTCGGGTGTGACGTTGAGGACCGTCAAAAACATTCGTTATCGCTTGCTTGGGCCCTCGGGGACTGACTTCGACATCCGATACGCCGCCCGCGCAGGCATGATGTCGCCGTTCGGAAAGCGATGGAAAAAGGCGACTTGCCCGAAGTGGTCGCCAAGATGGTTCTGGCGGCCGCAACCGATCCTACGCCGAAGCTGCGCTCGCAGCGGGAAAGATGGCGCGCCAGGTCAGTTTCCTACGCCGTTTCGTGCCCCCATCGGCTTTCGACAAAAGCCTGCGGAAGCAACTCGGGCTGCCGGTCTGAAGTGATTCGCTCCGACTGCGTGTGGCCCCGATGGAGACGCTGGACTGAGCGTGATGTCCTGCGCGTACTGCTTTTGCTCAGGAAAAGGCCCATTCCGCATCAGTGGGGGAGATCGCCTGCTCGCCCAACTGTCTGCTAAGCTCTTGCCACGACGCGTCCGAAACGAAACTGGTCATACTTCCACAGGCTTTTGCGAAGGGAATTTTTCCGAGCCGGTCCATGATATCGCTGGACACGGCCATGTCTCCGTTTCGAAAAATGTCCAAGAGATCGTCATCGCACTCAATTACTCGGTGTCCCCAAGCGCCAGGTAGATCATCGGCCACGAGAGCCTCCCGCAGATCGGCATCCACATCTCCAGCCTCGAGTGCGCGGCAGACCACATAGCGCATGAGGGGGTAGTAGACCGGCTGATGACTGCCTCCGAGCGCGCGGACGCCCGGCAGGACCGACACGACCAGAAACATGAGGAGGAGATTCGGAATTAGACTGCGGTCGGCCAACCGCTCGATGATTTCGGAAGCCTCGAAGCGAACCATCTTCAACCCTGTTGCCGGATTGACGAGTTCGCCAGCGACCAGCCGCAGTGGCAGGCGCCTGCCGTTTTGATAGAACCAGAAGAAGTCGGTACCGCGCGCGAGCCAGCCACTCCAGGGGCCGTCTGCAAGCCTGTCGATCTCTGCAAGCATATTCAACGCGAGCCTTGGGTCTTCCAGCAGCCTCGTACGCAGCCAGGAGTTCTTTTCCGACAGATGGTCCGCCACCAGGTCGGCAATATCCTCGTCGTCAATCTGCAAGAACGTAAAGCGGCTTCCAAACAGCTTCGGCCACAGGCTGCAATTGGCTTCCTTTATGGCATGTGCTGGCCGTTCGAATTGGCCCTTCGGCAGAAGATTGTGAAGTACCGCAAGCGCGGCTGGCTCAGCGCCTTGTTCCGCAGGCACCAGTTCGAACCGATAGGCTCCAGGCCCAGTCAGAAGGCTGTACCCGATCATGCGGCTTCGAGTGAGGCCGAAGACGTTGATCGGCGTCTGATCAATTGTGAGCCAGCCCGGGCCCTTGCGAGCCCTTTCAACGAGGCTCACCGTGGAAACGGCATAGGACAGGTAGGTAGAGCAGCCATGCGCCGCGAGGCCCACGAGGCTAAGGATGTGAGTGTAGTAAGCCTCCGGGTCCATCAGGAGCAGCAGGTGAGGACCCGTCTGCAAAACGCGACGCTCTTCAAATTCCCTGCAGATTTCTGCGACCGCGCCGATCGGCAATCCATTTCGCTTCCCCGCGTTTTTGATCGCGTCGAGCAGCTTGGCCAGAGCGTATTGCCGACTTTCAGGCATGGCTGTCGAAACTGGTGCCTCGTACAGCCTGGCCGCGTAGTCGCGGATCGGACGGGAATAGTAGTGTTGCATCCACGGGTAGAGTGTCGCCAGCGATCTGAGTGCGGCCTGTTTCGCTCCTGCGGCTCCTGCTAGCTCATGCACGTTCATGGATCCCCCTCTTGCCGAGCGACGTTGATGCTCAAGGCAGAAACGCCGAACAGAAGCACCACAGCGAAACCGAGGAAAATCGTCGACGGAAAGGCCTGGTCTCCCAAAACGGTTGCGATACTGAAAATGACAAACCCAAGCCCGACTGCGAGGCTGTGCATGGCACCTTTGGCCCTGCCCAAGGCCTTATCGGGTACACGCGACTGCAGTGTGACCTCGACGCTGACCCGGCCCAGATTGCAGAGAAACCCAAGCGCGGCAAACATGGTCAATGTCCAGGGCGCGCGCAGAAGTACCAGCGCCATTAGCGCGAGCGCTGTTAAGCCTAAAACCATGAGGTGCAATGTATGAGGACTTATCGTTCCTGTCAGCCGACTGAGCAGTGCCGCTCCGATCAGAGAACCCGCCGACCAGGCTGCCTCGACGCGAGCGAAGTCCGCGGCGGTGCCCTTCTGTTCTACGAAAACGAAGCTAGATCCCATCACGCTGACCAACACCGCGCCTCCATATAGGAGCGCGTAGACGGCGAAGAGACGAACCAGGCGCCCGTCAATATTGAGAACAAGCCCGTTGACTTTGCGTTCGCCAGACGCCGAGCCGCCACGAATGCAGGACAAGCTTCCCGCCGAAACAAGAAAACATACGGCAAGGAGGACGAACACCAGGGTAGCGGAATGGTCGTTTGGCAACGCACCCACGAGCAGCGCTGCCGCAAGACATCCGAACTGCGTGACGAAGAAGACAATGGAATATGAAGCTGTCAGATCGCCTCCCGCAACGAGAGGGATCATTGACTGCGAACTCGTAAGTGCAACTCGGTCACATAGCGCAAAGGGAATCGCTGAACACCAGATCGCTGGAAACAAGTCCAGATAGGGAAGCGCGCAGGCTGTGGCGAGCATGACGGCAAAGCGACTAACGTCCGCTGCGATGTTCAGCAGTCGTCTGTCAAACCGATCCGCCATTGCGCCAGCCAGGGGGCTCGCGACAAATTCGACAACGCTGACGATCACGAGCAACGTCGCGACGCTCGCGCTTCCATACCCTGCTTCGACGAGGGTCCATGAGCATGCGATGTAGTAGCCGTTTCGTCCGACAGACGCGGACAACGCACTGGCAAGGAAGCCAATGAAGGCGCGGGGCTCACGGAGCGTTCCTTTGGCATAATGAAACCGAACTTCGCGTGACATCGGCGGCCCACCCATCCATTGACCGCATGTCATGCCCACTCCGGCGATGTCTGATTTAACGGGATGCCGAGCCTTTCAATTCCTTGCTGAAATAATAGGGGCTCGGGCTAGATCCTGGACTTGCGCCGAAACTCTATCGGGTTCGTGCCAAAGGCGCGTTTGAACGCGGTCGTGAGGTGGCTTGAGCTTGCGAAGCCGCATTCCATCGCGATTTTTGTCGCCGACAAATCCGTCGACCGCAACATGTCCGCGGACTGTACCAACCGGCGCTGCGCGATGAACGCATGCGGCGTCATTCCAGTCGACTGCTTGAACGCCCTGCTGAAATGAAACCGGCTGATACCTAGCTCTTTTGCTAGATCGGCCAGCGTGGGTTTGGCGTCTGGGAATGCCTCAATCATTCCCACGACGCGCTTGAGATCGAAAGTCGAGAGACCGCCTTTTGCCGGCTTGCGGCCGGTTCGGTTCAACCTGACCATTTGCACGAACAATTGCGTGACCTGACTCTCCACCATCGTCTTGCTTATCGGATCAGGAAACCTGAGCTCGGCGGCTATTCTCTGCAACGCCACTTCTATGGTGTTGTCACGAAATCCGATCCACGGGGGCAGTCCCGTCAGGCAATCGGGTGCAAATCCTTGGAAGGTCTCGTCTGCGAACTCCTGCGCGATCGACACGAGGAGGTAGGAGGCGATTGCGTCGCCCTCATCCCAACCAGTCCATTCGCTGCCGGCAGGGATGTAGATAATCGAACCGGGCCGCCTGGCCGAGAAAGAAACCCGGCGACCGTCGACGAAGTCTTCGCCGCGCCGGGCGGCACCCTTCAAGTTCATCAAGAACATATGCCGGGGGTGGGCAATTCTCGTTTCTTGCCGCTCTAAACCCGTTCTCTTAATTAAGTCTGCGCGTATGTTCCCCCAGCTCTCATATTGGTGAGCAAGGGTTCGGTGCCGCGAGCGGCGCAATGTGGTCGGGTCGAGGCAAAAAATATCCGCCAATCGAAGCGACTCCTTCGGAGACTACTCATCCTCCTGTTTGTGCATAACCATAGGTTGTTGAACAACTCACAAATAATTCAGAGTTGTCGGTTGATGTGGCGCGAGCGAAAAAATCGCAATTCGATGGAAGCCGCTTCTACAAGGCCATTCTATTCGTCGCCTCCGCTGATACTCGACCACCAAGAATATTACTCGGCGCTAATCTTCGTGCCGTTGTCGAGTTGAGGCATCTCACCGATCACACGGGTAGTGGGAGGCACAATTCGATGCGAGGACTCGACGACTTTCTGGCCGAATGCGACCACGGCCCGCGGATCAACGAACTGTCGGGCTTTTTCGCGACGACGGCAGCCGGCGAAAGCGGAATGCCTACACGCAAGCCCGAGGTCGATTCCAGGCTTCTTCCGAACGATAACCTCATTCGCGACTTGATCAGCTTGCATGCGGCACGACAAGGCTTCTTCGATCAGCACTATCACAGCAGCATTCCCTACCGGCTGGAGGAGGAGTGTCGGATGGCCCACGGCGTGCTGAGATATGCACGAATTCGCGGTGCCCCGCTGTCGTTATGTAGCCTTGGCACAGCGGAGGGCACCATGGCGAGAACACTGTCGGAGTTGTCCCGCGGGCAAATCCACAGCCTCTCCTGCAGTCCTAACGCGGAAAACTACAAGTGCTTCATGGCATATGGCGAACCGCCAGACGCCGAGTTCTTTGTCGGCCCGTTCCATCGGCTGACCAAGGCCGTCCTCAATTCAAACGCCCGATTGGGCAAATTCGCTTCCGGATTCGATATAATCCTCGAAGATACCACCTTTCAAATGTACTCGCCGAACAGACCTAAACAGATTGAGTTCGTGGCGCAGCATCTCAAGGAAGGAGGCATCTTCGTATTCCTCGAGAAATTTCGGGCGGTTGAGGACAGCGACTATCAGCGCCGCGAGTGCCAGAAGGATTTTGGCTTCAAGGCTCGCTACTTCCAGCTAGAGCAGATCGAGGCAAAGAAGACCGCCGTGCTGACCACGATGTTCAACAACGAGGTGACGCTTGAGGAGATGTCGCGCGCTGTAGGGACGCATTTCAAACACTGCGTCATGACCTGGAACAGCGGAAATTTCTGCAGCCTTGCGGCGAGCAACAGCCGGGAAAATCTTAACCTGTATACGTCTCGCAGATGGCGGACCCGGCCATTCCACATGAGTATGTCTACGAAGCGGGCTTGTATCGAAGCCTAACGGATCATGCCGTCTCGTGAATGTGCCTCGGCGAATTTCTTCAGCCGCGCGCACGGAGGGAACCTTGCCTTTTGCACCAAAGAAGAGATTCGAGCGCGTTGCGCCGAAACTGACACGATCTCTGTCCGCAAAGCGCCCGAGGCATGACGCCGAACGGCAACGCGTTGCGGCTACTGGCCTACGCCCTTGCAGCGGTCGATCATGGCAGCCTGAGGCGGGCGGCAAGGGCGATGAGGGTTCGAGAATCCTCCGTGAGCCGAAACATCGTCAAGCTCGAACAACACTTGGAAGTGCAATTGTTCGAACGCGATGTCCGCGGAGTTCGTTTGACGGAGCCGGGTCGAGCCTGGATCGATGTTGTGCGAGCTCACTACGAAGGCTTGCTGGACGCTTTCAATGACCGTGTCGGAGACAAGGACGCAAAGACGCTCCGGATTGGATTGTGTTGTGTGAGGGGAGGAGAATTCCTCAGAGGCATCATCGCTCGCTTCGGCAGCCTCTGTCCGGACGTGAGCTTTAGCATCGAGGATGTTCCCGCGGGGCGGTGGCTGTCAGCCATACGCCGCCGCCACCTCGACCTCGTGTTCACTCACGACTTTGGCGCCGTCCCTTCCTGTTGCAGCGAGGTGTTTTGGCAAGAGCGCCTCTTCGTCCTCTTGCCGTCGTCTCACTCGCTCGTCGACAGGCCCGTGGTCGCATGGTCCGATCTTGCAGAAATGTGCCTGCTCGTTCCAGTCGGGCCAGAGGGGCCGCTATTCGACCTGCGACTGTTGGAGCGCATCGCAGCAACCGGCGGCCCGGCAGTGCAGACGTGCCGAGCGAACCAAGCGACGGTCGCTCTCAAGGTGCAACTTGGGGAGGGCGTTACCTTGGCCGAGGAAAGCTGTGCCAGGACGACCGCTATCGAATCCACGATGTGGAAACCGCTGGCAGGGCAAAACAGTGTCAGCTCAATCAGGGCTGTCTGGCTCGACTCGAATCCAAAGCGTTCTGTGCTCCGGTTGGTTGCTGTTGCCAGGAATAGGGCAGGGGATACGCCCGGTAATTCGGGAACAAATGCTGCTCGACCTGGGCGAAGCACATGAGCGGTGGTTCAGCCTCTGGCGAGGACGGCGGGCTGATGCGTGGCCTCAACCAAATCGGCCGCCGCCTGTTCAACCTGATCGGCTGCATGGTCCACCTGTTCGAGCTTCTTGGCTAGCCGCTCGTGCAGCATCGAAAGCCGTGCTGCGTGGTAGATGGCGCTTCGCTTTCGGCCATCCATGTTGAGAGGTGCAAATAACATCGCGACTGCTCTCCTCAGTGTGCATTTGTCGGCGGGACGGCCTTCGGCAGTCGCCTTCTGGCTGCGAGCCGTTGGCGGCTCCGCATACGGGCGCAAAGGGCGAGGCTAACCGCGAGGCCGCAGATCTCGCCGACCATTGCCTCTGCCTGTTTGGGAGATTTTTCTGCTCGCTTCAAGCGTTGCCTGGCGACTGCCTGTTCCAAAACCACAAGTTCAACCATACTGCCGCATCCTCATGGTTAGCTGTCCTTCCAAGAGAACCGCGGGGTACTCCTTTAGTTCCGGGCGCTGCAATGTGGCTGACGCGGATGTCCTCGCCGGATAGCGATCTGACAAGCTGATCATACATCTTGCGAGCCGGAACCCGCCCCACAGATTGAACCATGAGTTGCTTTCGCGCTGCCCTTTCGAAGGCCAGAAAAGGCTACCCGAGTTTGCACCTTCCCTCCCTCGCAGCAACAAGGAGGCTGGCTAGGGCGTTTGGGATGCCAAGCCGTGAGCGGATACGGGCAACGCTGGCAAAGTGGAACAATCCGACAGCCGGCGGGTTTCAAAGATGAAGGGCGATCTGTTTCGGAGGAAACTGGGATGAAACGCGTCCTTGCCCAAAATGCGGTACGACTGATGCTGGGCGGCGTAACCGCCGGTCTGCTCACCATCGTCGAGATTCCCAACCCGATTACGCCATTGTCGCTCGTGTCCGAGGCAGGGGCTGCCACCGACGTTTCAATCAGCACATTCTACCAGGACCTTTCTTCCCATGGTGATTGGGTTTCGTACCACGGAGCGGCCGTTTTCGTACCGGCTGATGTACCTGACGGTTGGCGTCCATATACCCTTGGACACTGGGTCTATACCGAGCAGTATGGCTGGCTCTGGGTATCCGACGAGCCATTCGGCTGGGCGACGTACCATTACGGCCGGTGGGGCTATGCCGACATCGGTTGGTACTGGGTCCCGGGCACTCGTTGGGCGCCAGCCTGGGTGAGTTGGCGTCGTGACAGGCAGCACATGATTTGGGCTCCGCTACCGCCGCGTCGTGATCCGGATTTGATTTCAATCGAGGTGACCTTCGACGCGACGCCGGATTTTTACTGGGTCGTTGTCCCCACACGCGAATTCCTTGCGGCGGACATTTCTGTCGTCGTTATCCGTGATGAGCCGGAAATTGTGCGCATTGTCGAGGCGGCTGAGCCGGTTGGCGATGTGACGATCCATAACAACGTGGTGATCAACAAAGTCATAGATGTTGATGTGATCGAGAAAGAGACGAACCAGGAGGTGACTGTCGTCAAGGTCAGCAAGACCGACGCGCCCGAGCAGTCGGGCAAATTGGAAAACAATACGGTCAGGGTCTTTGAAGGCGAGGTGAAAGCCGATGCCGATGCCAAACCAGCTGAGATCAAAGATATTGAGGAGGTGAAGAAGGTTCAGGCTGGCCGGAAATCGAAGCCGACCGAAGGCGCTGCCACGACCGAACAGGCCGAGCCCGAGCAGGCGGCCAAGCCGCAGAAAAAGACGCAGGAACAGCCTGCGGCCGAGCAGCAGCAGGTCGAGCCCGAGCAGGCGGCCAAGCCGCAGAAAAAGGCCAAGGAACAGCCTGCCGCCGAGCAGCAGCAGCCGGAGCAGGCGGTGAAACCCAAGCCACAGAAGCAAGAAAAGAAGGCGTGTGATCCGCAGACTGAGGCGAACTGCTAGGTTTGTGGCGGTTAGACTAACCGCTCTTAATGCGGGCACACCTGCGATCCTGGCTTCTATCCTTCGCGGCCACCTGTGGGTGGGCGGTGTGCATTCGTCATTGATCCGAAATGGCGATATGCGCCGAAACCAGGAACTTATGATCTACAAGCCGAGGAGGGTGAACAGAAAAGAGGAGGGTGAACAGAAAATAGGCTCGCGCGCTGAGCGCCTTTTTGGCGATGACTGGCGGTCGAGCGTTTTGGTGAAGACTAGGCTGCTCGCACTGCCAGCAGCGAAGCTGCGAGCAAAGTTACGTGGCGGATATTCCACGAGAAGTCATGGAGCACAACGTCTGCATCAGTAGAAAGTGGTCTCGGATAGCGGCTCCAGGCCAGTGTTACGATAAACTTCGGTCGAGCCAAGGGGCGGGGGAAGACATGAGGGTCGAACGTTGGGTGAGGAGGGGAGCCTGTTTCTGCTCGGGCTCGCAGCAGCTTGGCGCCTTGAGCATGCGTTCAACGCCCTAACCCCACATGCAGTCCTATGCTCTCCTCTTGGCAGTTTTTGGAGCAATCGTGCTCCTTACGGCCTGGCTACCTTTACTGCTCCGAAAGCTTCCGCTTTCGTTGCCAATGCTTTGCATCGGGATCGGGGTTCTTTGGGTTTGGTCACCATTCTCTCCTCTCGTAGGGGTAAACCCACTGGAGAACCGGATACTAACCGAGCGTCTCACAGAGTTCGTTGTGATCGTCGCCCTTATGGGAGCTGGCCTAAAGCTGGATCGGCCCGTGAGTTGGCGGGGTTGGGAGTCCTCGTGGCGCCTTCTTGGCATAGCCATACCTCTGACGATCGCAGGAATTACAATTCTAGGCTGGTCAATTCTCGGGCTTGGCATTGCAATTCCTATTTCAGAGTGTGCCGTAAAGTGGGGGTCGAAAAGGAAAATGGACCGCGCCCTGAAGTTCCTCCGCAAGGGCGATACGCCGGTGATCACGAAGATTGATAGCCCGCAATGTGCAGCCCTTTACCGGCAAGGCCACCACAGCCGTACAGCGGCGTCCCGCAACCGCCCTCGCCGCGCCAGCATGCGCTGGCGGTTGGCGTTTGTTCGGGCGCAATGCTCATGACGTTCAAACCGCCTGCGAGGGCAATGTGATGCGCATGGCCGTACCTTTTGCCGGCGAGCTTTGAACAATGAGCTGACCGCCTATTCTTTCCACCCGCTCCCCGCCTCGGGTTGTTCGGGAACCAGTTAGTATCGCCCCGCTTTCTACTCACCCGTGTCGGAATTTGCCGCATTCACCGGCTTCGATTCCGGGGAGCCCTTGTGTCGGAGGAAGATGGAAAGCAAAACCAGGACCGCCGTAGACAGGAATTCCGACTGCCAGTTCTGGAAGGATTCGAACCACAGCCGAGCGTTGAGAAGATAGGCTGCCAGAGATTGAGGCTGTTCCCCATGGCGGAGCGCTGCTTCGTTTGCGGCCGCCAAGCTTCCCCACCAGTGGAGGGCAAAGGAGACGATAAACAGAACGGCCAGAGCAATGCCCAGCGAGTAGGAATAGAGCCACGACCAAATCGGCCTTCGCCTCCGGGTCGCGAGGCCGAGTTCGTCCTTTGGTCTATGCGGATCCACGGGATTACGGGATTCTGCTGAGCCGCGCTGAAAAAGCATCGCAGTCAGCATCACATAGGCCGACATCTGCAGGAATTCGCTTTCCCAGTTTTCGAACAGGGCCGAGAGAAACTCACCGCTCTCCAGGTATGCCACCAGCCCGATAGCTGGCGCCCCGTGCTCCCGCAGCTCCTCATTGTTGGCAGCCTGGCCAGACCAGACCATGCCCAGCACACTAAACAGGAACATCGCGACCAGAGCGATGGTCAACCCGTTGTTGCGAAAGAAGGCTCTCAAAACGACTCCTGAGTCAGTTATCTGTGCCTGTCAGCGAGATAAACGTTTCCGACGCTGAATTGGCACGCCAAGCCAATGCTGCCGCGATCAAACGTGGCGATCTGCACTAGCAACGCTTTGGCCCGACCGATTGCGCGGAGCTCGGCATCGCCCGCAAGAGGCTCCGCGTTCGAGGCTAACTCGCTCGCCGCCCTCACCACAGAACGAAACGCGCAGGACCGGCTGCCCATTGTGCCCGATGGCCTCGCCGACATCAGTCCGAACCAGTTGCATGGATGAACCCCGCTTATCTAGTGTATATGGCCACGCGGGCGCCTCCTAGCTGATGCGCACGCCTGCAGCTCAATGTGCATCCAGAGATGAAGTTCCAGCGCATGCCTGGTGCGATTGCACGGCCACAGGGATACCGCGGAGAAGGACGCGCGTCGGCTTCTTCGCAATCGCGTAGTCTACAAATCTCCTGACAGTTTCCTTTGCTTGGCCTGGGCACACGCTGTCCGGAACTTTTCGACCTCCTCCTCCGTCAGATGCTCGATGCCGATAAAGTCGTTCTTGCCTTGGCCGGACCGGATCAACTCATCGAGCTTTGCCTGGATGGCGGCGCCATCGCGGTTCTGTGTGTTCTGAATCAAGAAGACCATCAGAAAGGTAACGATGGTGGTTCCGGTGTTGATGGCCAGTTGCCAGGTCTCCGAGTATTGAAACACTGGGCCAGTTGCCGCCCAGGTCAAAACCGATCCCAAGCAAAGAGCGAACGCCCACGGCCTACCTGTTGCGTGAGCGACTGCTTCCGCCATTCGATTGAACGTCTTTTCCATGACACAAACCTTGGATAATGATGCGCAACCAACGTTGGTTTAGGGCACCAGTTCCCACCGATCAGGATCGCGATTTCCGGCAACTTTTGCGGCCGGTACTTTGCCGTCCAGTCGAAACCATTCTTGGTGAAGAAACGCGTATCCCGTCGGCGCCCTTGATCACCTGGGTGCGGTAGCCGTCGAATTTGACCTCGTGTGACCAGCCCTCACCCTAAAGCATTCCGTTATCGTTTGCTGAAGGTCGTCGGAACATTCCGGCACGGTTGCTGTTCTCTTTCAATTAGGAGGAACAGCCATGGCAGACGACAGAAGCAAGACCGATTTTCGAGACCGCGACCGGGTATCGGGAGACGAGGAATATGAAGTTGGCTATCTTGCGAGCAAGTTCCAACTCACGATCCCAGAGGTTCGCGAATTGATTGCCAAACACGGCAATGACCGCGAGACGCTTGAGCGCGAGGCGAAGAAGCTGGGTGAGCAACAAAATTGACCAACTTTCCGGCCAATCAGGGTCAAGCGATAGCCCAGTCTGCTTAAATCGAGGTGACACAGGATTCCGCAGGCCGGTCCATGCACCGACATCGAGGAGGTGCCGAGCCGGGACAGTGTCTTGTCTAGCAGGCCGCATGGCGAAATTCAAACTAGAGACACAAGCTGCATTAGCATCCGCTTTTGCTTCGTCTCGTTGTAATCTTCTCTCGCTTGGCCCAGCAGCGGACGCCGCGGCCATCCCCTCGCCCGTATTTCATCAGCGATCTCGAAATGGAGCTCGGAGCCTCATTTGGTTAAACGTCCCAGATTCATTCGGACGCCTTGATCCGGAGCTGACGCCCTTTGGCCACGTCGTCGCCGCCGATTGGGCATGCTCATGGACCAAGGCACGCGCCTGCTCCAGCTCCGCGCAGGGCATCTCAGAGCAGACCCTTGTATACGCTGGGGCGCGAGGGTTATCGCTTCTCTTGATCGGAAAGGTGGCGTCACCGTCATCTTTTTCCGATAGGACGCGCGGGTCGGCGCTCGTCACACCGTCGTTTCCGCCACCCTGATGATGTTTTTCAGACTGCCCAGCGGCATCCCGCTCCGGAGAGCCATCCGATTTCGATTCCTTGTCAGGATCGTCTGTGATCGTGCACTCCTCCCCTACTTTTGCGGCGCTGCAGGCTGTGCGGGCTGCATGGCCTGCTGATCGCCGCCGGTGTGGACTTTGCCCCTCGGGTCTTTGTCCACCTGCCGATTTTGATCAACCGCCTGACCGTTGGCGGAGCTTGTCTCTGATTCATAGACCCGTGAGTTGCTGCACGCCACGATGAGCGCCGCGAACGTCATCAAAGCCAACCGTTTGACACCGCGCCTGTCTGGACAAGTCGCATGCGAGGAGAGATGTAGCCGCGCTCGGATTGGGCTGGCAATGCCGGAACCGGGCCGTAGGCAACGCGT
Organism: Mesorhizobium sp. M4A.F.Ca.ET.050.02.1.1; assembly: GCF_003997725.1. Classification (NCBI taxonomy): domain Bacteria; kingdom Pseudomonadati; phylum Pseudomonadota; class Alphaproteobacteria; order Hyphomicrobiales; family Phyllobacteriaceae; genus Mesorhizobium; species Mesorhizobium sp. M4A.F.Ca.ET.050.02.1.1. The sequence continues at coordinate 6,475 of NZ_RZSG01000029.1, read as the reverse complement.
TGATTCGCAGTTGTATGGGTCGAGTGATGAGTGACCTTGTGAGAGTTATCTGGGAAGAGTTGGCGGAACTGGTCCCTGCGCTGACCAATCGGAAAAGAAGCGAAGCCGATGCCTTACCGGTCGATGCGCCAGACTTCCCAAATGACCTCGAGCCGGTGATACGGTCGCCATAAGCGCGGACCAACCCAATAAGTGGCAGGGCTGTCGTGGGTCATTTCGATACCAAACAGCTCGTTTTCGCCAGTTCTAAAAGGCGTTCGTTTTCAGCCACGCCCTCGAGGTGCCTTGCCTGATGACCGGTGCGACATCGATCACCCGCTCGCCGACTCGGGTCCGCAGGCAGGAATGGTGCGGGCGCAAGGGCGGCCCGGGCTGATTCCAAATCACGAAATATTTCCGCCGGAACAGAGCGCGATGGCCGCAGTTGATTAGGGTTAGGAAAGACTTACCAAGAAAGGGAGAAGAGCATGGCCAACCAAGGCGGAAGTCGCGAACATGGGAAGGCTGGACAGCAGAGCGATAAAGATAAGCGCCGCGGCAGCGGCGAGCAGCGCGGCGATGACAAGCGGGGTCAGCAGCAGGCCGACGACAGGCAACGCGGTGGCCAACAGCGCGGCGGCAGCGGCAACTTTGCCGACGACCGCGAGAAGGCTTCGGAAGCCGGTCGCAAAGGCGGTCAATCCTGATCAGAAGCGGCGCTTTCGGGCGCCGCTTTTTTTGGCCAATTTGAAAAGGAGAAAGCGCAATGCCGATGAAATCGGAAAACGGTTTGGAGACCCTGTTTATGGATGGTCTGAAGGACCTCTATTACGCGGAAAAAAAGATCCTGAAGACATTGCCGAAGCTGGCCAAGGCCGCGCAATCCGAACAGGTAGGCGCTGCATTCGAGAAACATCGGATGGAAACAGAACGCCAGGTAGAACGGCTCGAACAGGTTTTCGAGCAACTTGGCAAACCTGCCAGAGGCAAGACGTGCCCCGCCATCGACGGCATTCTCGAAGAGGGCTCGGAGGTGCTCGAAGAGTATAAGGGGGCGCCCGCCCTCGATGCGGGCCTTGTAGGCGCCGCACAGGCGGTTGAGCATTATGAGATTGCCCGCTATGGGACGCTCATCGCCTGGGCGGAGCAACTCGGCATGAAGGATGCCCTCCCGCTGTTGCGCGAAACCCTCAAGGAAGAGACGGCGACCGACGAAGCGCTCAGCGCGTTGGGCCAGAGCGACGCCAACAAGCGCGCGCTGCAAGCGGCCTGATCAGCTCTCAACAAGCGGCTCCGGTGCTTGTCCGGAGCCGCATGGTGCTACGATGACTATGCCGATGCCATCCAACTTCCATGTAGAACAACCAGCCGATGCGATGGTACCAGTCGCATCGGTGACCGAGGCCGTAGCTGAACGTCGACGATGTATAATGATCCTGCAGCAACGAGCGCGCGCCTTTGAACGGCTAAACCTGTTCAATGTTTCACGGGCTCTGTCGTCAATTGCTGAAGAGATCCGGGGGAGCGACGATGATGGAAGCGTTCGCGAATGGCACGAACGACGGCAGACCCCGACTTCGTAAAATGACCAAGCTTTCCGATCTTGAGCGTCGGTTGCCGGCGCGCGACTTGAGCGACGGCGATCATTTCCACAAATGTCCCGTCTGCGGTCAAGCAGTGGACTGGCGCGACTTGCGGTTGTCTGGCATGAGCAGCCCAGACACCGGCGGTTGGATCTCGACTCCTAGGTGCTAGTCGGCCGTCTTTGGGTTTTCCTCACAGGCTTGTTTTGCATCGCGCAAATCCTTCAACCTCCTGGTCCTTCTCGGCGCGCGCGGCTGCTTCCATTTGGATAATTTCACGCGCTGCCCTACTCGTTCGCTCCATTCGTTGGTCTAGTTCTGAATGGGTCTCCGCTGTCATCGCCATCTCAATCGGCCCCCGCCGGGTCATATTGAATGAAGCCCGCTGCACCGGAGGGGACGGAGCGGGCTCTATTCGGCTAGCTTTCAGGCGGCGCCACGGAGTTGTGATCTGGAATGCACCGCCAACCATGAACTGCGAGGTGGCCGCATTGTTCCAGCGGCATGAAAAAGCCCGCGCTACGGAGGACCGATAACGCGGGCCGCGGCTGATGTTTTTGCCCCACCAGCCTACGCCGAACTCCAAGCAGCCTCATCCGACGCAAGGACCTAACTAATTCGAAGCCCCTAATGTTCCGGCCCGCACCCCGGATCTTCGGAACAAGACCTCAGCCCCACTTGGGATGCGGTGCAGCGGCCGGGAACCAGCCCTTGTGAAGGCACGTTGCTGAGAGATGATTTTACGGAAGGTTCGCCTCCAATGGCAAAACACCCGTCTCGCACCCCGGAGCAACGCAACACCGGAAATATCCTGATATGGGGTGCCATGATAGCGGCGATGCTTTTTGTCGCCCTCTTGATCATTCTCACTTTCGGGCCGTCCGCGGCGGGATCCTAGCGCACGCGGGGACATCTGCGCAGCGCGCGAACAGCAATGTGGCCTTCTTGGCCGCCTGCCTCGGTCACCTGGAGCAAAGCGCCGGGATCCAAATTACTCGTTCACCAATCATGCAGAGGGCAATGAGTGCAAGCCCCGGCTTAGGCCGAACGCGGTGTATGCCGTGATGTGGGCCTCAATCGATGCCTCCAGTTTGTCGTGGATGGTACTAAGTCTCAACGCGCGCCTCTGTGGCACCAGCCGTCACAGCCACTGTTGAGCTGAAGACCGCGGCGCCAGAGCGGGCGAGCAAAGCCCGGCGGTTGATCCTGGTCCTGGTGATCTCTCTTCTTCGTTCCAGCCTAAGGCACATCGGACATCGCCTGCACGACCACCGTAACACGATCGGTGGCGGATGAATGTCAGGATCGGTGGCTCGTAGCCGGGCCAGGCACCTAGCGCCCCCCTTCCCGGCTCCCCTAGCCCGTCATTGCCCGAAGCACCGCACATTGCGTTAAGCCACCGAAACCATTCGCAAATCCTCATCGCAGCAAGGTGCAGCGAATATTCAAACATTGTGAAATGCCCACCTAACTAGTTGAAAACAAACAACCGATGGCCAGAAAACATTGCGGCCTTTTATCTAGCCATCTTAATCGGTTGTGCTTTCAGTGATCTTTTCGACATCGTCGTTCATCTCTTTTGGTGCGATAATATACGAATTTATTCTCTACGCTACGATACCGCGTCCTGGCGTCGAGTTCCGATGCGCCGTGCAATCTTCCGCGCTCTGCGACGGGGTTAATCGGCTGCACGAAAGCAGCGCTCGAACCATCGTGGCGCACTTTTCCATCGGACTGACGGAGCATCGTCACAGGCAATCGAGCGCGGTCCGGCCGTCTGTCGAACGGCGCGGCCGCAGGCAATGTATGGCCCGCCCCGTCTGCAAGCGGAATGTTTTGAGTGGAACAACCGGTCTGCACCAATGTATCCGGCCTCGACGCTTCAGGCGTCCTGCCAAGATGGAGATTAGCGCGCCCGGCTCCTAACAAGATACACGACCTCGAAAGGGCCGCTGTCTGCCGACAGGTTTGCCGAACGCCGATCAACCGTTGGGCTATCTCTATGTACATCCTTAGACTTCATGCGGCCGAGCAGTTGCCGGGACGCGCCCGCTCGACCAAACTCGTCACCCGTTGGACGCCATCACGGCTTCGTAGGGGCGCTGGTTTGACATCACTGCCCAGGCGATCCGGGCCAGCTTGTTGGCGAGCGCAACGACCACCACGTTGCGCTTGGCGCGCTGCAGTAGCGCTTGCAGCCAGGCGCCGAGCTGGGTGTCCATTCGCGCCAGATATGGCAGTGCCGCTCGCGCGCCATAGATCAACAGCACGCGCATGTAGGTGCTCCCGCGCTTGCTTATCCCCGTCAGCCGCGGCTTGCCGCCGGTCGTGATCTGACGTGGAACAAGCCCCAGCCAGGCAGCGAAATCACGCCCTTTGGCAAACGCCGACACGTCGCCGACCGCTGCGGCCAGCGCCGTTGCGTTGAGAGCGCCAATGCCTGGCACGCTGCGCAGGAGACGGGCTCGTTCATCGCTTTTGGCGAGCGCTTCAAACTCGTGGTCGAGCTGCTTGATCCGATGATCGAGCGCGTGCAGTTCATCGACCATGTCGTGAACGAGTTGCTGCATCCTGGCGGTCAAGGTCGTGTTGTTCGGCGGGTTCTCGCGCAGCCACAGGTTCAGCTTTGGTCGACCCTTGGCTATGACGATGCCGCGATCGAACAGCACACCGCGCAGTTGATTGATCAGGGCCGTCCGCGTGCCGACCAGTCGCTCGCGCGCACGGTGCAAAGTCTGCACATCGAGTTGCTCTTCCGACTTGACCGGTACGAAGCGCATGGTCGGTCGTGTCGCCGCCTCGGCGATTGCCTCGGCATCGCGATCGTCGTTCCTGTGCGACTTCACGTACGGTTTCACATACTCTGGCGGCATCAGCCGGACATCCTATTCGAGCGAGGTAAACTGAGGAGCGAGGTGATGAGCACGCCTCCATGCCAATGATGCAGCGCGGTTGCTTTTCGACGAATGCAGCAAGGGATGGCCGGCGCATCCGGACGATGCAAACAACCGCTCCTTCGCGGTCGAGACCGACCAGGCTGCAGAGCGTTTTTCCAAGATCGATTCCGAGTACGGCGATGTTCATCTTCCTTCCTCCTTCTGACGCGGACTGACAGTTTGTCCGGAACGGGAGGGGCGGGCCATCCCATAAGATAACGTGCGTTCCGTCGTTCCTGGGGTTCTCATCCGCCGGAGCGGATCCCTTGGGGTCAGGTGGCGCCGGTCAGCGTGCCGGCGCCATGCGCTTGAACTGCCGTCTCACCGCTCATCGATGCGCTCCGAGCAGCCGCCGATCCTTGAGATGAGCGCGCTGGGCAGCATCGTTTCGGCTCGCCGCCGGATCGCCGACGTAGAACGTGCCGTCGTTCCACATGGCATGCATGATCACCGCCAGCTTGCGCGCCACGGCGACACAGGCCTTGCGGTGGCAGGAGCGTTTGGCGATCGCCTGGCCCCAGCTCTTGACCTTGTCCCTGCCCTTGAAGCGCGTCATCATCAACCCCGACCCCTCCTCATAGAGCGACCGGCGCACATCCGCGTCGCCGGCCTTCGAGATGCGGCCCTGGACGTCGATCGAGGTGCCCGACTGCCAGCGTCGCGAGGTCAGCCCGAAGTAGGCGGCGACATCACGCGAGCGGCGGAAGCGTGACGGATCGTCGATCGCCGTCATGAACGAAAGTGCTGTCACCGGGCCGACGCCAGGGATCGCCATGAAGCGCCGGCACAGCTCGCTGCGCGCCACCATCTTGACGACGAGATCGTGCAGCCGGCAGTACTCTCGCCACAGCGCGGCGCGCGCCGACAGCATGGCGTCCATCAGTTCGGACGACAGCGGATCGTCGACCACAGCCTGGCGAACTGCCTGCTCGAAGGCCGCACGTCCAATCTTGCCCAAGCGGATGCCGAACGACTTCAGCGAATGGCGGACGGCGCAATGACAGCTGTTGGGGGCATTCCTAACCGGCAGATTTGGGGGCTGTTTGCAGACTGTCGGCTTTAGGGCTGGGATGCGTTTTCCAGGTCGAGGAACTTGGCCTTCAGATTGCGCCGTGGGTCAGCAGAAGTCGCGTCCGGTAGCAGCTTTCCGACTTGATGTAGGCCTGTCGGAACCAGCCTGTGCGCATGATATGGGCGATCCCCAGAGCATCGGCCTTGTCGGTCTTGTTGCGCTGCGCCGACAGCGCCGCGCGCACATGCAGGGTTTCAAGGCAGATGGCCGGCAGGCCGAGTTTCTTGAGTTCGGGATGCAGCCATGGCGACAGCGACCCCGCCTCGTGGCCGACGCGTGCAGGCGCGGCAGAAACGAACAGAGACACTGACCCGATGGTGAGCCCCACAGCGAACTCAATCGCGAAATAAGCGAGATTGAGCAGTGATGAGGACGATGCGACGGAGCGCGATATTCATCATCTGAGTGTTTCGACAACCGGCGGACAGCCTGATTGTCCGCTCTTACGCTCTCGAAGATGCTTCGGTAAATCTCCTCACCCTGCTCGCGCTCGGCTGGACTCGCCGTCAACCTCTCCTGCGCGAAGGCCGACTAATGGGGTGGCGTTGCGGATATGGCTCAATTGCTGCCGGCATTCGCTATGCCGAATGATCCGGGTGTGGCGCCGATTCTTTGGGCCGCGGCGGAACGACTTGCCGCCCATGGTCACCCAAGGGGCTTGGACGGATACCAGTCCCAGAGTCCGCAACGGGCATACATGCTGACCGCAGCCATCTATTCGGCGATCGCCGGGATGGGATTGCACTATGCGGAGCCGGCGAGCTTCGAGAGTCGCGGCCAGAAGATCAGGCGCCAGATGACGGTTGAGCAGGAACGCCTCGCAACCTGCCTCGACATCACGCTTCTGTTTGCCGCTGCCCTGGAAGCTGCCGGTTTTGCATCCGGCCATCTTGATGTTCGATGGA
>NZ_RZSG01000299.1:0-6712 GCF_003997725.1 Mesorhizobium sp. M4A.F.Ca.ET.050.02.1.1 | reverse complement strand
CAGGAGCATCGTCGCCCATGTCGACTTCGTGGCGCCGCCGGGCGAGATCGCGGCCGTCGTCGGGCCCAACGGGTCCGGCAAGACGACCTTCCTCAAGGCGCTGTCGGGGGAGCTTGCCTATACGGGCGGCATTGCGCTCAACGGGCGCGACCTCACGGCGATGAAGCCGGTGCAGGCGGCGACCTATCGCGCCGTGCTGCCGCAGGCGACGACATTGTCGTTTCCGTTCACGGTGCGCGAGATCGTCAGGCTCGGCCTTGTCGGCGGACGCTCCGGCGTGCTGCCCGGCGAGGACGCGCGACTGCCCGAACGGGCGCTGGCCCGCGTCGATCTCGACGGCTTTGCCGGACGCTTCTACCAGGAGCTTTCAGGTGGCGAGCAGCAGCGCGTGCAGCTTGCCCGCGTGCTCTGCCAGGTCTGGGCGCCGGTGCTCGACGGCAAGCCACGTTACCTGTTCCTCGACGAGCCGGTGTCCAGCCTCGACGTCAAGCACCAACTGATCATCATGGACATTGCCCGCGACTTCGCCAGGCGCGGCGGCGGCGTGGTGGCCATCCTGCACGACCTCAACCTGACCGCCATGTATGCCGACCGCATCCACGTCATGCATCGCGGCCGGCTCGCCGCCGCGGGCGCGCCGCAGCACGTGCTGACCGACGAACTGATCGAGAAGGTGTTCGATTGCCGGTTGAAAGTTGGCGTGCTGCCGGTAGCCAATATGCCGTTCGTTTTGCCGCAATCGGCGGCCTAGCCGCCGGCTGCAATCAGGCGGCGGGGGCGCGCTGCTCCAGCATGTCGATGCCAAGCAGATGGCGCACATTCGGGCGCGCCGCCACCAGGTCTGCGATCGTGTAGCGCGACAGCACGGCAAAGAAGGCGTTGAGCGCCTCGCGCAGCGCCGAGTTCAGCACGCAGCTGTCGACCAGCGGGCATTCGGCCGCGTCGTTCTCGAAGCATTCGGCCATGGCGAAGCTCTCTTCGGTCACCCGCACGACGTCGAACAGGCTGATCTGCTCGGCCGGACGGCCAAGCCTGACGCCGCCATTCCTGCCACGAACCGTCTCGACCAGACCGTGCTCGACCAGCGGCTGCAGAATCTTGAACAGGAACAGCTCCGACACCGAATAGGCCGCGGCAATCTCGGGGATGCGGCTCAGCCGTTCGGTATTGGCGGCGCAATACATCAGGATGCGCATGGCATAATTGGTCTGGCGCGTCAGCCGCATTTCGTCCTCATGAACCAGTAGCTTGGACCCAATATGGCCTATACCTTGGAACAATTCCAGACTGGCGGCGCACGATAGATGAATAAACGCGTCAACTTTATGTGCATGGTGGCGCAAATTGTGAGCCGGACAGGGTATGGCGGGCATTTGGCCGGCGACGACCCTAGATAAGATCGCAACATCGATCAGGAGCGGCTCAGCATGTCACAAGCGGCCCCGGCCATGAACCATGTCCGATTCGACACCGACGCCGATGCCAAGCTTGCGGCGCTGCGGCGCACCAAGCTGGTGGCCGCCACGGCGCTGGCGCTTTGCGTTCTGGTCTTCGGGCTCGCCAAGTCGCTCGAGGGCACCTATCCGTGGCTCGGCTTCGTCGCTGCCTTCGCCGAGGCGGCAACCATCGGCGGCCTCGCCGACTGGTATGCGGTGGTGGCGCTGTTCAGGCGGCCGCTCGGCCTGCCGATCCCGCACACGGCCATCATCCCGGAGAACCAGGAGCGCATCGCCGACAATCTTGGCCGCTTCATCGAGGTCAATTTCCTGGCGCCGGAGCCGGTGCGCGAGAAGCTGGCCGAGGTCGACTTTTCCGCTTTGGTCGCCGACTGGCTGGCCGATGCCGAGCGCGCCGCCGGCCTGTCGCGCTTTGTCGCCCGCCTGGTGCCGCAGACGCTTGCCGCTGTCGAACAGTCCGGCCTGCGCGGCTTTGTCACCAGCCGCATGCTGGATGAGGTCGAGAAGGTGCCGCTGGCGCCGCTTGCCGCCGAGCTCCTGTCGACGCTCACCGACGATCGCCGTCACCAGAAACTGTTCGACGAATTCACCAGGGTGATCGGCCGCTTCCTCAACGACGAGGAGGCGCTCTCCGCCATGCGCGAGAAGATCCGCGAGGAATTGCCGTCGCTGTTCAACCTGTTTCGCGCCGATGCCTATCTGCTCAAGAAGATCGTAGCCTCAGCCGGCACGCTGCTCGAGGAGGTGAGGACCGATCCCGACCACCCGATGCGGGCCGAGTTCGACCGGTTTGCGAAGACTTTCATCGAGCGGCTGAGGACGTCGAAGCAATATGCCAGGCGGGCCGAGCAGCTGAAGCGCGATTTCCTGGCGCGGCCGGAAATGAAGGCGCTGGCCGGCGACATGTGGGAAAGCCTGCGGCAGTTCATAGAGCAGGACGCCAGGGCCGAGAATTCCCTGATCCGCGCCCACCTCGCCAACATGTTCGTCGAGGTCGGCCGCCATCTGGCCAGCGACGCGCGGATCAGGGCCGACATGAACCAGGGGTTCGTGGTGGCGCTGTCGTCCTTCGTAGAGAGCCAGAAGAGCGGCGTGTCGAAATTCATCGCCGACCAGGTCAAACGCTGGGATCTTGGCCAACTCACCCGGCTAATCGAGATGAACATCGGCAAGGACCTGCAATATATCCGCTTCAACGGCATGGTCATCGGCGGCCTTGCCGGCATCGTGCTTTACACGGCCGAGCGGTTGTTCCTCGTCAATTGACGCAAGCGTGGCGTGCTCTATTCTTCTGTCAGGGAAGGCCTTCGCGGCAGATTGGGGAGCAGAAGCCATGGCGAAACAACCGGACTCCGACTCGTTCCTGGACATGTTCAGCAGATTCGGCCGCGACCTGAAGATGCCGAATGTCGATGTCGAAGCCATAATCAGCCACCACCGCAAGAATCTCGAAGCGCTCGAAAAGTCCGCCAGGGCAGGCGCGGCCGGAGCGTCCTCGTTGCTTGCGCGGCAACGCGAGATGGTGCAGGAGGCGCTGCGCGAGATCACCGATCTGGCACAAAATTACCGGGCACCCGGCAATCCGCAGGAATTGATGACGAGGCAGGCGGAGTTCGCCCGCAAATCCTTCGAGACGGCGCTGAAGAATGCCGGCGAGGTGGCTGAAATGGCCAGGAAATCCGGCACGGAATCCATCGAGATCCTGCGCGAGCGCATCAAGGACGCGATGGCCGAAATTCGCTCCGGCTACGAGAAGAAGTGACTTTTCCAGTCAGCTTCGCTTTGCTGCCTGCCAGATATGATCGTGCATTTCGGGCGTTAAGTCCCGGGCGCGCGGAGGCCGCGCTTGCCTTCCGGCGACACTGTGGATGAGCTGCCACCCACGGCGGCAAAACGCGGCCTGTCGGAACCGAATTGCCCGGCGGCGAATTGACAGGGGGCTCCGCTTCGTGGTCGGGAGACGGGCGAAACGATCGGGAAAGCAGGAATGACGGAAGCACGGCCGAGGACGCCGCCGACCTTCGAGCAGTTGAGGACGATGGCCGGGCTGGAAGTCGGGGTGTCGGAATGGACGACGGTCGACCAGCACCGTATCGACCAGTTCGCCGAATGCACCGGCGACCACCAGTGGATCCATGTTGACCCTGAAAGGGCGAAGCGGCAGAGCCCGTTCCGCACCACGATCGCGCATGGCTATCTGACGCTGTCGATCATCGGCGCGCTGGCACTCGACATGGGCATCGTACCCGAAAACACCCAGGCCGCCTTCAATTACGGCTTCGACAAGGTCCGCTTCCTGTCTCCGGTTAGAGTCGGATCGAGAATACGGCTCCGCACCACGCTGCTGTCGATGGAGGACAAGGGCCCCGGCCAGTATCTGATGAAGGCCGCCAATACGGTCGAGATCGAGGGCGAGCAGAAGCCGGCCCTGACAGCCGAGACGCTGGTCATGCTCTACGAGCGCCGCAAGCGGGCTTAGGCAAGTCCTTGCGCTTGCCGCCCGCCCGCCGGCTGAACAGGGCAAGGCCGAGCGCAACCAGCGCAAGCGCCATCGCGACTCGGAACGTGACCTGCATCCCTAGCAGGGTTGCCGATGGGGTCGCTGAATCTGCTCCAGCAGATGCCGCGGCGAATATGGCGCCCATCAGCGATGCGCCGGTGATCAGGCCGAGATTGCGCGACAGGTTGACGAGGCCGGAGACGACGCCGCGCTGGTCGGCGGTCGCGGCCCCCATCACCGCGGTGTTATTCGCGGTCTGGAACAGGGCGTAGCCGCCGCTCAGCGCCAGGACCGGGACGACGTAGCCGGGAATGCCGAACGCGATCCGGATCGACGAGAGGGCAAACGTGCCGAGAACGAGCGAGGCCAGGCCGGCGATCATCGTCGGCTGGGCACCGAAGCGGTCGACCAGCCGCCCCGCCGGCACCGCAGCCAGCGTCGCGACCAACGGTGCCGTGGACATTACCAGGCCGACGGTGGCGGGGTCGAGGCCCAGCGCTCTGGAGAGGTAGAACGGCGCGACCACCAACTGGCCCATCACCACGGTCGAGACGACGACGCTCATGGCGAGGCTTGCGGTCAGCATGCGGTCGCCGAATGCAGCCAGGCGGACGAGCGGAGTCTCGACCTTCAATTCCGTCACGATGAACAAGGCGACGCCAAGGGCGGCAACGGCAAGCAGGCCGAGATTGAGCAGACCAAAGCTGCCCTTGCCCAGTGTCATGGCCAGCGCATAGGCGGCCAGCGTCAAGGCGAGCAGAACCGTCCCAGGAGTATCGAAGGTGCTTCGTCCCGGCCCGGACCTGCCTTCGTTGGGCAGTGCGCGCCAGGCAAGCGCGAAAGCCAGCATGCCGAGCGGCACATTGACCAGGAAGATCGCCCGCCAGCCGGCGCCGGCGATCAGCAACCCGCCGAGCGACGGGCCAAGCATGGTGCCGATCGACGACATGGCGCCGAGCAGGCCCATGGCGCTGCCGATCCTGGCCTTAGGGACGGTGCCGGCGACGAAGGCCAGCGTCAGCGCCATCATCACCGCCGCGCCAAGGCCTTGCGCGGCCCGCACCGCGATCAGCAGGCCAAGCGACGGCGCCAGCGCGCAGAGCGCCGAGCTGGCCGTGAACAGGGCGATGCCGCCGAGCAGCAGCGGCCGGCGGCCGACAATGTCGGCCAGCCGCCCGGCGCTGACGATCATGGTGGTGATGGCAAGCAGGTAGGCCAGCACCACCCATTGCACGGACTGGAACGAGGCGCCGAACGCCTGCATCAGGGCCGGCAGGCCGACGCTGGCGATGCTGGTGCCGAGCGAGGGCAACAGCGTGGCAAGCGACAGGCTGGCCAGCGCCCATCCGACCCGCGTGGGCGCAGCGCGGCCATTCCAGCTGCTCTCGGTTCCAATTTTTTCCGCAATGTCCGCCAAGATTTTGCTCCTTTGCCCTGGCATTGCCGGTGGCACCGCCAAGGCCGATCTGTCGGCCGGTCGTACGCTTGTGGCTGGCATGGCGGAAGACGCAGTATTTGCATCTTATTCATGCATGCGACGCCATATATCCGTGCTATGGTCCGGGCATGCCGTCGCCCGACCTCAACCTGCTTGTCGCGCTGGATGTCCTGCTGAACGAAGGCAGTGTGGCGCGCGCCGCGCAAAGGCTGCGCCTCAGCCCGTCGGCGATGAGCCGCACGCTGGCGCGCCTGCGCGAGGCGACCGGCGATCCGCTGCTGGTCCGCGCCGGCCGGGGCCTTGTGCCGACGCCGCGCGCGCAGGAATTGCGGCTGCAGGTGGGCCGCGTGGTCGAGGAGGGCGAAGCTCTACTGCGCCCCGCCAGGCTGCTAGACCTGCAAGGCCTGGATCGGACTTTCACGCTGCGCACCAATGAGAGCTTCGTCGAGGAGTTCGGGCCGCGGCTTGTCGCCAGCGTCGGCGCGCAAGCTCCCAATGTGCGGCTGCGTTTCGCGCCGAAGTCCGACAAGGAGGTCGCTTCGCTGCGCGACGCGACCATCGATCTGGAGATCGGCGTCGCCGGCGAGACCGGACCCGAGATCCGCATCCAGACGCTCTTTCGCGACCGCTTCATCGGCGCGGCGCGGGCCGGCCATCCGCTGAGCCAGGGCGCCGTCACGCCGGAGCGCTTCGCGGCCGGCCGCCACATCAGCGTTTCGAGGCGCGGCCGCGAGAGGGGACCGATCGACGAGGCGCTGGAACAGCTTGGGCTGCGGCGGACCGTGGTATCCATGGTGTCGGGCTTTTCGGCGGCACTCGCCCTGGCGCGCGCGTCCGACCTGATCGCCAGCGTCCCTGAGCGGCACACCGAAGGGGCGCGCGCCGGCATGTTCAGCTTTGCCTTGCCGGTCGCGACGGCGGAGGTGACCATCTCGATGCTCTGGCACCCGCGCCTCGACGCCGATCCGGCGCAACGCTGGCTGCGCGATTGCGTGCGGGAGATTTGCGCGGCGCGCTGACCGGACTACCCGGACATCGCCGCTGCGAGCGCCGTGAAGATGTGTTCGTCACCCGACTGGGCGACGTTGAAGCGCAGGAAGCGGCTGGCCGTTCCGGACAGGCTGAACGCATTGCCGGGCGCCAGCACGACATTGTCGGCCAGCGCGCGGCGGGCGACTTCGGCTGCATCCACGCCCTCCGGCAGGCTGCACCACAGGAACAGGCCGGCCGGCTGGTCGATCCACGGCGTGATGCCGATCGACTTCAGGCGGGCACTCGTTTCGGCCATGGCGCGCGCAAGCCGGATGCGCAACGCCT
>NZ_RZSG01000298.1:0-6718 GCF_003997725.1 Mesorhizobium sp. M4A.F.Ca.ET.050.02.1.1 | reverse complement strand
ATTCACGCTTGCGGAAATGGATGACGACGCCTTTGGGGCCGGCGTCGAGCTTCTCGACATTGGCCCTGCGGCAAAGCGCCTTGATGAAGACGATCTTCAAGAGATGCGTCACCTCTTCCGGCAGCGGTCCGAAACGGTCGATCAGCTCGGCGCCGAAGGCGTCGATCTCCTCGGTGCTTTCGAGGTCGCCGAGCCTGCGGTAGAGCGCCAGCCTGAGCTGCAGGTCCGGGACGTAGCTTTCCGGGATCATCACCGCCGTGCCGACGGCGATCTGCGGCGACCAGCCAACGTCCTGCACCTCGCCGGAATCCTTCACCTCGGCCACCGCCTCTTCCAGCATCTGCTGGTAGAGCTCGAAGCCGACCTCCTTGATGTGGCCGGACTGCTCCTCGCCCAGAAGATTGCCGGCGCCGCGGATATCGAGGTCGTGGCTGGCGAGCTGGAAGCCGGCGCCGAGCGTGTCGAGCGACTGCAGTACCTTCAGCCGCCGCTCGGCGGTGTCGGTAAGCTTGCGGTTGGCCGGCAGCGTGAACAGCGCGTAGGCGCGCACCTTCGAGCGCCCGACGCGGCCGCGAAGCTGGTAGAGCTGCGACAGGCCGAACATGTCGGCGCGATGGATGACCAGCGTGTTGGCGGTCGGGATGTCCAGGCCGGATTCGACGATGGTGGTCGACAGAAGCACGTCGTACTGTCCGTCATAGAAGGCGTTCATGATGTCGTCGAGCTCGCCCGGCGGCATCTGACCATGCGCCACCGCCACTTTAAGCTCCGGCACCGATTGCTTCAGGAAATCATGGATTTCGGTCAAGTCGCTGATGCGCGGCACGACATAGAAGGAATGGCCGCCGCGATAGCGCTCGCGCAGCAGCGTCTCGCGGATCACCAGCGGATCGAAGGGCGAGATGAAGGTGCGCACCGCCATGCGGTCGACCGGCGGCGTGGCGATCAGCGACAGTTCGCGCACGCCGGTCAGCGCCAACTGCAGCGTGCGCGGGATCGGCGTCGCCGACAGCGTCAGCACGTGCACGTCGCTCTTCAGGTCCTTCAGCCGCTCCTTGTGCTTGACGCCGAAATGCTGCTCCTCGTCGATTATCAGCAGGCCGAGATTCTTGAACGAGATCGCGGAACCCAGCAGCGCATGGGTGCCGACGACAATGTCGACCGTGCCCTCGGCAATGCCTTTCTTGGTCTCGGCCAATTCCTTGGAACCGACCAGCCGAGACGCCTGCGCGACGCGGATCGGCAGGCCGGAAAAGCGCTGCGAGAAGGTCTTGAAATGCTGGCGCGACAGCAAGGTAGTCGGCACCACCACGGCGACCTGGAAACCTTCCATGGCGGCGATGAACGCGGCGCGCAGCGCCACCTCGGTCTTGCCGAAGCCGACGTCGCCGCAGACCAGCCGGTCCATCGGCTTGCCGGCGCCGAGATCGTCCATGACGGAATCGATCGCGCCCTGCTGGTCGTCGGTCTCCTCATATGGGAAGCGCGCGGAGAACTCGCCATAGAGGCCTTCGGCTGGGATCATGGCGGGCGCCGAGCGCATCTGCCGCTCTGCCGCGATGCGGATCAGCTGCCCGGCCATGTCGACCAGGCGCCGCTTCAGCCGCGCCTTGCGCGACTGCCAGGCGCCGCCGCCGAGCTTGTCCAGCGTCGCCTCGGCCGAATCCGAGCCGTAGCGCGACAGAAGCTCGATGTTCTCGACCGGCAGGAACAGCCGGTCGTCGCCGGCATAGTGGATTTCCAAGCAGTCATGCGGCGCACCGACCGCCTCGATCGTGCGCAGGCCGATGAAGCGGCCGATGCCGTGGTCGGTATGGACGACGATATCGCCAGACGACAGCGACGAGGCTTCGGCGATAAAGTCTGATGCGCGCTTCTTGCGCTTGGAGCGGCGGATCAGCCGGTCGCCGAGGATGTCCTGCTCGGCAACGACGACCAGTCTCTCGGTCTCGAAGCCGGATTCGAGCGGCAGCACGGCAAGGCCCGCCTGCCCCGGCTCGAGCTTTTCCGCCTCGGCAAGCGTCGCCACCGGCTTCAAATTGCCAAGATGATGCTCGGCCAGGATCTGGCCGAGCCGGTCGAGCGAGCCTTCGGTCCAGCCGGCGATGACGACGCGGCGGCGCGCTGCGCGCTCGTCGGCGATGTGCTTCACCACGACATCGAAGACGTTGGTGTTGGGATCGGCGCGTTCCTCGGCGAAGCTGCGGCCATGCCGCGCACCGGCATGGAAAACCTTTTTGCCCCCCACATCGGGCGCATCGAAGACGGTGAAGTCGATGTCTTCGCGCGGGCCGAGAGACGCCTTGAGATTCTCCGGCGAGAGATAAAGCAGGTCCGGCGCCACCGGCTTGTAGGGCACCGCGTCCTTCAACGCACCGTCGGCCTGCTTGCGGCGCGCTTCGTAGTGGTCGAGGATCAGCGTGTGGCGTTCGGCCAGCGCCTCATGCGCCAGATGGTCGAAGACCACCGGCACGTCAGGCAGGTAGTCGAACACCGTCTCCAGCCGCTCGTAGAAGAACGGCAGCCAGTGCTCCATGCCGGCAAAGCGCCGCCCTTCGCTGACCGCGGCATAGAGCCCGTCATCGCGCGACGGCGCGCCGAACGCCTCGATATAGGCGCGGCGGAAGCGGCTGATCGTCTCCGGCGTCAGCGCCACTTCGCTCATCGCCTGCAGCGCCATCGACTTGCGCTGGCCGGTGGTGCGCTGCGTGGCGGCGTCGAAGACGCGGATCGATTCCAGCGTGTCGCCGAAGAAATCGAGCCTGAGCGCCTCGCTCCAGCCGGGCGCGAAGAGGTCGAGGATGCCGCCGCGCACCGCGAACTCGCCGACGCCGCGCACGGTCGGCACCCGCTCGAACCCGGAGGTTTCCAGCCGCGACACCAGCGCCTTCATGTCGATCTGGTTGCCGGGCCTGGCGTGGAAGGTCTGGGCTTCGATGAGATCGGCCGGCGGGATGCGCTGCAGCAGCGCGTTGGCGGTGGTGAGGATCACGGCGCGATGCGGCTTCCTCGCCAACGCGATCATGGCGGCCAGCGCGTCGAGCCGCCGCGCCGCCGCATCCGAGCCCGGCGAGACGCGGTCGTAGGGCAGGCAGTCCCAGGCGGGCAGTTCGAGCACCGGCAGGCCAGGCGCGGCAAAGGCCAGCGCCTCGGTGATCGCCGGCAGGCGCTGCCCGTCGCGGGCCACGAACAGCACCGGCTTTTCGGGCGCGATCTCAAGCGCCGTCTGCACCAGCGCGAAAGCTTCGTAGCCGTCGGCGACACCGTCGACGATGAACTGGCCGGCGCGGCCCTTCGGCAGGCCGATGGAGGGAATAAGGCTCATTTGTATGCGTTTTTCAAAATGTCATGGTCCGGCGCGACGCCAGGATCTTTTGCAGGACAGCGCAGTCGATGTTGGCCGGAACCGGACGTTCGCCGGTGATGAAAGGCAGGAATTCGGTGTCGGGGATTTCAAGGAGCTTTTCATATTGGTCGATTTCCGCATCGGTCAAGTCACCGATCTCGGCATCAGCGAAGGAGCCCAGGATCAGGTCCATCTCGCGCATGCCGCGATGCCAGGAGCGGAACAGGAGCTTGCGGCGGCGGGCATCCAGCCCCTCGCTTGATCGTTGTGTCCCGGTCATGGCGCCGCGTCCCTTGCTGAAGCGGCGCATATAGCGTGGATAGAGGGCGATGTCAGCCTTGCGCAATGGTTGTCGCGACATAAGCTGACAACATGCGCCCTTCCCTGCTCGATCCGCTGTTCGTCCCGATCACCTCGCTTGCCGGCGTCGGGCCGAAGGTAGGCATGTTGATCGAAAAGGTAGTGGCCGCCGATCTCGGCGACCGCGCCGCGCGCGCCGGCGACCTTTTGTTCGTGCTGCCGCACACAGTGATCGACCGCCGCAACCGGCCGGGCATAGCGCTTGCCGCCGAAGGCGCGATCGTCACCCTCGAGGTACGCATCGACCGCCACCAGCCGCCGCCGCGTGGTAACAGGTCGGTGCCGTACCGGGTCTACGCCCATGACGACACCGGCGAGATCGCGCTGACCTTTTTCCATGCCCACGCCGCTTATCTCGAAAAGTCGATGCCGGTGGGCGAGCATGTCGTCATCTCGGGCCGCATGGAATGGTTCAACGGCCGCCCGACCATGGTCCACCCCGACCACATCGCGCTGGCCGGCGAAGCGGAAAACCTGCCGCTGGTCGAGCCGGTCTATCCGCTCACCGCCGGTCTCTCGGGCAAGGTGCTGCGCCGTGCCATCGGCCAGGCGCTTGGCCGCCTGCCGGAGTTGCCGGAATGGCAGGACGACGCCTTCATGCGCCGCCAGACATTTCCACCCTTCGCCGATGCGCTTGCCGGCATCCACTATCCGGCAGACCCGATCGACGTGGCGGTCGAGGGGGTGGCGTGGCGGCGGCTTGCCTATGACGAGCTGCTGGCCGGCCAGGTGTCCCTCGCTTTGGTGCGAGCCAGGATCCGCCGGCTGTCCGGCCGGCCGCTGACCGGCGATGGCAGCGTCGTCGAAAAGCTGCGCGAAGCACTCCCCTACTCGCTGACGCCTTCGCAGGAATTCGCGCTCGCCGAAATCCTTGCCGATCTCGCCGACCCGGAGCGCATGCTGCGCCTGCTGCAAGGCGATGTCGGCTCCGGCAAGACGGTGGTGGCACTCCTTGCCATGGCGCGCGCCGTCGAGGCCGGCGGCCAGGCGGCGCTGATGGCGCCGACCGAAATCCTGGCGCGCCAGCACCTGGCAACCATCGCGCCCCTGGCGCAAAAGGCAGGCCTGCGCACCGCCATCCTCACCGGCCGCGAAAAGGGTCGCGAGCGCACGGAGACACTGGCGGGGCTGGCCAGCGGTGAGATCGACATCGTCGTCGGCACGCACGCCCTGTTCCAGGAATCGGTCACGTTCCACGATCTCGTCCTGGCCGTCGTCGACGAGCAGCACCGGTTCGGCGTCCACCAGCGGCTTGCCATCACCGCCAAGGGCGACGCGCCCGACATGCTTGTGATGACGGCAACGCCGATCCCGCGCACGCTGGTGTTGACCGCCTTTGGCGACATGGATGTCTCCAAGCTGACCGAGAAACCCGCCGGCCGTCAGCCGATCCGCACCGTCACGCTGCCGCTGGAGCGGCTGGACGAGTTGGTCGGGCGCATGCGCGACGCCGTCGCTGACGGCCAGAAGATCTATTGGATCTGCCCGCTGGTCGAGGAATCCGAAGAGGTCAAGCTGATGTCGGCGGAGGATCGCTTCGCCTCGCTGAAGCCGCTCTTCGGCGACCAGATCGGCCTCGTGCATGGCCGCATGAAGGGTGCCGAGAAGGACGAGGCGATGCGCGCCTTCAAGCAGGGGGAGACACGCATCCTGATCGCCACCACCGTCATCGAAGTCGGCGTCGACGTGCCGGACGCCACGATCATGGTCATCGAGCATGCCGAGCGCTTCGGTCTTGCCCAACTGCATCAGTTGCGCGGCCGCGTCGGGCGCGGCGACAAGCCCTCCTCCTGCGTGCTGCTTTACAAGGACCCGCTCGGCGAGACGGCCAAGCGCCGCCTGTCGGTAATGCGCGAGACCGAGGACGGCTTCCTGATCGCCGAAGAAGATTTGAAACTGCGCGGCGAAGGCGAGTTGCTGGGCACGCGCCAGTCCGGCACGCCGGGTTTCCAGGTGGCGCGCATCGAGGCGCATGCCGATCTTCTCGAGGCCGCGCGCGACGACGCCAGGCTGATCCTGTCACGCGATCCGGAACTGCAGTCCGAACGCGGCGAGGCGCTGCGCCTGCTGCTCTACCTGTTCGGCCGTGACGAGGCCGTGCGCCTGCTGCGCGCCGGCTGAGGCCCGGCGCCTATCGGCGGATTGGCGAGCGTGCCCTCGATCTGCTCGCCGTTTACGGTCACCAGCTTGCTCTTCACCTCGGGCGCCACCAGTCCGGCCGAAACGATCAGCTTGGCGCCGTCCTCGATTGTCATGTCGAGCAGCACGATATCGGATTTCAGCACATACATCAGGAAGCCGGTGGTCGGGTTCGGCGTGCACGGCATGAACACCGCAATCAGCGGGTCGCCTTCCTGGTCGAGCTTCTGGTTGATCTCGGTTTCCTTCTCGCTGGCGACGAAGACCAGCGACCAGATGCCCTTGCGCGGATATTCGACCAGCCCGACCTGGCGGAACATGTCGCCCTTGTTCGAGAGCACCGTTTGGAAAATCTGCTTCAGCGAACCATAGATGCCGCGCACCAGCGGCATGCGGCCAAGCAGCCGCTCGCCGAAATTGACAATGGCGCGGCCGACGATGTTGGCGGTCATGAAGCCGATCAGCGTGATCAGCACCAGCGCAACGATGAGACCGAAGCCGGGAACCGGGAACGGCAGATAGGTGTCCGGGCTGTAGCGCAGCGGGATATAGGGCTTCACCCAGGAATCGACCCAGCGGATGAAGGACCAGGCGATATAGGCGGTAATCGCCAGCGGCGCGCAAACAATGAAGCCCGTCAGGAAATAATTCCTGAGCCGGGTCATGCCTGAGGTCTTCGGGGCGTCGGACATGGATCACCGCAGCGCAGGTTGCGCCGCAACATTAGTGAACCGCGACACGGTTTGGAACTGCGAAGTTTTTAAAGAGCGCCCGCGGCGGAACGGCGCAGATTCAGCTACTCCACCGTCACCGACTTCGCCAGATTGCGCGGCTGGTCGACGTCGGTGCCCATGAACACTGCGGTGAAATAGG
>NZ_RZSG01000297.1:0-6748 GCF_003997725.1 Mesorhizobium sp. M4A.F.Ca.ET.050.02.1.1 | reverse complement strand
GTCGAATGCAGCGAACAGACATGGGGGCGCTTCGGCTTCGGCGCGATGTCGCAACAGGAATCGATCGCGGTCTGCGAGCGCATCTTCGAAAAGCATCTCGGCGGCCATGCGCTGATGACCAACGCCAACCACATACGCGGTTCGGCCTGGATCAATTTCCCGCGCGTGCTGTGCGAGCGCTGGTCGTTTGAGAATCTGGCGCTGATGGGGGACGCGGCCGCATCGGCGCATTTCTCGATCGGCTCCGGCACCAAGCTGGCATTGGAGAGCGCCGTCGCGCTGGCCGACTATGTCGAGTCCGAGCCCGACCTCGAAGCGGCGTTCCGCAAATATGAGGATGCTCGTCGCACCGAGGTGCTGAAACTGCAGTCGGCGGCACGCAATTCGCTGGAATGGTTCGAGGAGGTCGAGCGCTATCTCGGCCTCGACCCGGTGCAGTTCAACTACTCGCTGCTGACCCGCTCGCAGCGCATCAGTCACGAAAACCTGAGGCTGCGCGACGCCGAGTGGCTGGGCGGCGCCGAGGAATGGTTCCAGCACCAGGCCGGCGCCGGCGGCAACAGGCTGCGCCGGGCACCGATGTTTGCGCCATTCAAGCTACGCGGCATGGCGCTCAACAACCGCATCGTCGTGTCTCCGATGGCGCAGTACAAGGCCGTCGACGGCTGCCCAACCGACTGGCATTTTTCGCACTACGCGGAGCGCGCCAAGGGCGGCGCCGGGCTGCTCTACATCGAGATGACCTGCGTCAGTCCCGAAGGCCGCATTACGCCCGGCTGCCCCGGCTTCTACGCGCCGGAACACGAGGTGGCCTGGAAGCGCCTGGTCGACTTCGTCCACACCGAGACCGAGGCAAAAATCTGCGCCCAGATCGGCCATTCCGGCGCCAAGGGCTCGACCCGCGTCGGCTGGCAGGGAACCGACGTGCCGCTGCCCTCCGGCAACTGGCCGGTGATGGCGCCGTCGGCCGTGGCGTGGTCGCCCGAGAACCAGGTGCCGAAGGCGATGGACCGCGCCGACATGGACAGGGTGCGCGGTGAGTTCGTCGCCTCCACCGAGATGGCAGCCCGCTGCGGCTTCGACATGCTGGAAATCCATGCCGCGCATGGCTATCTCTTGTCCTCATTCATCACGCCACTGACCAACCGGCGCACCGACGAGTATGGCGGCTCGCTGGAAAACCGTATGCGCTATCCGCTGGAGATCTTCCGCGCGGTGCGTGCCGTGTGGCCCTCGGAAAAGCCGATCTCGATGCGCATCTCGGCCAATGACTGGGTCGGTATCGAGGGCGTCACACCTGCCGACGCGGTCGAAATCGCAAAACTGCTGCACGAGGCCGGTGTCGATCTCTGCGACGTGTCGGCCGGGCAGACCTCGATCGCGGCAAAACCAGTCTATGGCCGCATGTTCCAGACACCGTTCTCCGACCGAATCCGCAACGAGGTCGGCATGGCGACGATGGCCGTCGGCAACATCTATGAGCCGGACCATGTCAACTCGATCCTGATGGCGGGCCGCGCCGATCTCGTCGCGCTGGCCCGGCCGCATCTCACCGATCCCTACTGGACGCTGCATGCAGCGGTGGCGCTCGGCGACCGCGGCGTCAAATGGCCGGATCCCTATCTGCCCGGCCGCGACCAGCTTTACCGGCTGGCCCAGCGCGAAGCGGCGGCGGGGTTGAAGGTATGACCTCCACCGCAAAAACCACGGCCAGGCATGCCTTGGTCACCGGCGGTGGTTCAGGCGTCGGACGGGCGATCGCGCTGGCGCTCGCCGGCGCCGGCGTCAACGTCACCATCTGCGGGCGACGTGAGGCAGCCCTTGCCGAAGTGGGCAAGGAAAGCCCGCGCATCGCGGGCGTCGCCGCCGATGTCACCGATGAGGCGTCGATGGTTTCCCTCTACGAAAAAGCGGAGGCCGCGCGCGGACCGTTCGACATCGTGGTCGCTAATGCCGGCATGGCCGGCAGTACGCCGGCGCACAAGATTTCGCTGGCCGACTGGCAGCGCACGATCGACGTCAACCTCACTGGCGCCTTCCTGACGGTGAAGCCGGCGCTGTCCGGCATGCTGGCGCGGAAGTCGGGCCGCATCGTCTTCATCGCCTCCACCGCTGGCCTCAAGGGCTATGCCTATGTGGCCCCTTACGTCGCGGCCAAGCACGGCGTCGTCGGGCTGATGCGGGCGCTGGCCACCGAGACCGCCAAGTCCGGCGTCACCGTCAATGCCGTCTGTCCGGGCTTCGTCGAGACCGACATGCTGGAGGAGTCCATCCAGCGCATCGTGGACAAGACCGGGCGGTCGGCAGACGAAGCGCGGGCAAGCCTGGCGGCGACGAACCCGCAAGGACGTTTCATTCAACCGGAAGAAGTGGCGGAAGCCGTGCTGTGGCTGTGCGGCGACGCCGCCCGCTCGATCACCGGGCAGACGATCTCGATCTCGGGAGGCGAGACATGGTAGCCGGTCCGTTGCCCACCCGATCCGGCTCCGGCAAGGAGCGGCTACGGCTGTGGATCCGCCTGCTGCGCGCCTCGCGCACGATTGAGGCGGAGCTGCGCGAGCGGCTGAAGAAGGAATTCAACACCACGCTGCCGCGCTTCGACGTGATGGCGGCGCTTTACCGGTCGCAGGAGGGGATGCTGATGAGCGACCTGTCGCGCTTCCTGCTGGTGTCGAACGGCAATGTCACAGGCATCGTCGACCGGCTGGTGTCGGAAGGGCTGGTGGCTCGGGCGCGCCGCAATGGCGACCGCCGCACCTCGATGGTGCGACTGACCGAGGAAGGGTCGAGGGCCTTCGCCGAGATCGCCGCCGCGCATGAAAGCTGGGTCGGTGAGCTGCTCGGCACTGTCAGCGAGGAAGAGGCGCGCCGGCTGACCGGCATGCTGACTTCGTTCCGCAGCAACTGGGAGGGACGCGAATGAGCGCCATGGCCAACCTCAAGCCGAAGCACTTCCTCTGGGATGTGGAAGGCAAGGTCGCGAAGGTCCGGCTCGACCGTCCCGAGCGCAAGAACCCGCTAACCTTCGACAGTTATGCCGAGTTGCGCGACACGTTTCGCGATCTCGTCTACGCCGACGATATCGACGCCGTCGTGTTCCTGCCCAATGGCGGCAATTTCTGCTCGGGCGGCGATGTCCACGACATCATCGGACCGCTGGTCAAGATGGACATGAAGGCGCTGCTCGCCTTCACCCGCATGACTGGTGACTTCGTCAAGGCGATGCTCAACTGCGGCAAGCCGATCATTTCCGCTGTCGACGGCGTGGCGGTCGGCGCCGGCGCCATCGTCGCCATGGCCTCCGATATCCGCATCGCCACGCCGGAAGCCAAGACCGCCTTCCTGTTCACCCGCGTCGGTCTTGCCGGCTGCGACATGGGCGCCTGCGCGATCCTGCCGCGCATCATCGGCCAGGGCCGCGCCGCGGAGCTGCTCTACACCGGCCGCACCATGAGCGCGGCCGAAGGCGAGCGCTGGGGTTTTTACAACCGGCTGGTGGAGTCGACCGCACTCGAGGCCGACGCGCTCGACCTGGCGGCACGCATCGTCTCCGGCCCGACCTTCGCGCATGGCATCACCAAGACGCAGCTCAACCAGGAATGGTCGATGGGGCTCGACCAGGCGATCGAGGCGGAAGCGCAGGCGCAGGCGATCTGCATGCAGACAGCTGATTTCGAGCGCGCCTACAAGGCGTTCGTCGCAAAGGAAAAGCCTGTGTTCGAGGGGAATTGAGATGGGCGGATTGTTGGACACGTTGGCGGGACAGCACCCCCCTCTGTCCTGCCGGACATCTCCCCCTCAAGGGGGGAGATTGGCGGTTTCGGCGCCCCGCTCATTCTTGCGGCTTTGGCGATTGGCGAAAGCCGACATGACAGCTGATCTCCCCCCAAGAGGGGGAGATGTCCGGCAGGACAGAGGGGGGCGCCGTAGAGCACAGACCTCGCAGAACTGCGGAGGCAAACATGTCTGACCGTTCCTTCCTCAACTGGCCCTTCTTCGAGGAGCGCCATCGCCAGCTCGCCGACCAGCTCGACGCCTGGTGCGCGAAGAACCTGCCGGTCGACCATCACGATGTCGACGCCGCCTGCCGGGAGCTGGTGGCGAAGCTCGGCCGTGACGGTTGGCTGAAGCCGACGGCGCTCGACACGGACAATCCCGGACCGCTCGACGTGCGCACGCTCTGCATCACGCGCGAGACACTTGCCCGCCATGACGGGCTGGCCGACTTTTCCTTCGCCATGCAAGGGCTCGGCACCGGCGCGCTCAGCCTGTTCGGCACGCCGGACCAACAGCATTGGCTGGGCAAGACGCGGGCCGGCAAGGCGATCTCGGCCTTCGCGCTGTCGGAGCCGCGCTCCGGATCGGACGTCGCCAACATGGAAATGACGGCCACGCGCGATGGCGACGATTATCTGCTGACCGGCGAGAAGACCTGGATTTCCAATGGCGGCATCGCCGATCTCTACATCGTCTTCGCCCGCACCGGCGAGGCGCCTGGCGCCAAGGGGATTTCGGCCTTCATCGTGCCGGCCGAGACCGAAGGCCTGAGCATCGCCGAGCGGCTGGAGACGATCGCCCCACACCCGCTGGCGCGACTGTCGTTCGACAACGCCCGCGTCCCCGCTTCCGCGCTGATCGGCAAGCCCGGTGACGGCTTTCGCATCGCCATGTCGGTGCTCGACGTGTTCCGCTCGACCGTGGGTGCCGCGGCACTCGGTTTTGCCCGTCGTGCCCTGGACGAGAGCGTCAGTCGCGCCGCAGAGCGCGAACTGTTCGGCGCGCCGATGGCGGACCTGCAGATGGTGCAGGGCCACATCGCCGACATGGCGCTGGATGTCGATGCCGCGGCGCTTCTCGTCTACCGCGCCGCCTGGACCAAGGACATGGGGGCCCCACGCGTGACCCGCGAGGCGGCGATGGCCAAACTGTTCGCAACCGACCGCGCACAGGAGGTGATCGACGCGGCCGTGCAGCTGCATGGCGGCGACGGGGTGCGCAAGGATCACATCGTCGAAAGCCTCTATCGCGAGATCCGTGCGCTGCGCATCTACGAGGGAGCATCCGACGTGCAGAAAGTGGTGATCGCGCGACAGGTCATGGGGGCGGCGTGAGACTGATGAATGTCCCGCAGCCCGCATTTCGATTAGGGGGAGTCTAGTCATGCACACCATCCTGCAGCCGGAAGGCTGGGCAAAGCCCATCGGTTACGCCAACGGCGTCGCCGCGCGCGGCCGGCTGGTGTTCGTCGGCGGCCAGGTCGGCTGGAATGCCGAGTGCCGGTTCGAGACCGACGATTTCGTCGGCCAGGTACGCCAGACGCTCGCCAACATCGTCGCCGTGCTGGCCGAGGCGGGCGGCGAGCCGCATCACATCACCTCGATGACCTGGTATTTCACCGACAAGGCCGAGTATCGCGCCAATCTCAAGGGCATCGGCGAGGCCTACCGCGCCGTCATCGGCCGCCACTTCCCGGCCATGGCGGCCATGCAGGTCGTGGCGCTGGTCGAGGACCGCGCCAAGGTGGAGATCCAGGCGACGGCTGTTATTCCGGAGTGAATTGCGCCAGGTCGACCGGCGCGCCGAAAACTCGCGCTGACGTTTGAAGGCATGGGCCCGATTCGATCAGAGATCATCGCCTTGACTATTCGAACCGCCGCTTGGCTCTAAACACAAACTGTGATCAGATGATCACGCTTGCTTCGGCGGGCGCACTCGGGCATCGCACATAGCTTCTGCCGGCATCTGAGGAAAGCAAAACCGTGGCTCTGGGCTTCGAACCCGTATCGGGACGCATCACCGTCCAGGATGGCGTCTACCAACAGCTCCGCCATGCCTTGATGGTCGGCAGCTTCGATCCGGGACAGGTGCTGACCATCGCCGCGCTGGCCGAGGCCTTCGGCACCTCGAACATGCCGGTGCGCGAGGCCTTGCGGCGGCTGGCGGCGGAAAACGCGCTGGAGATCTCACAGAACGGCTCGGCCTGCGTGCCGGTCGTCACGCGGGCGCGGCTCGACGACCTTTGCCGGGCCCGTCTCGCCGTCGAGGGGCTGGCGGCCGAACTCGGCGCGCCGCGGCTGACGACGGTCGAGATCGACAGCCTGCAGCGCATCACCGACGACCAGCAGGCGATCGGCCGCGACGGCAGCATCTATGAGCTGATCGCCAAGAACCAGCAGTTCCATTTCATCATCTACCGCGCCTCGGGCTCGGACGTGCTGTTTCAATTGATCGAAACGCTGTGGCTGCGCTTCGGCCCCTATATGCGGCTGTTGTCCAACCACGTGGCGCCGCTGATGCGCGCCGGAACGATGGAGCCCTCGGGCAGGCATGTCGCGATC
This sequence comes from Mesorhizobium sp. M4A.F.Ca.ET.050.02.1.1, assembly GCF_003997725.1. Taxonomy (NCBI): domain Bacteria; kingdom Pseudomonadati; phylum Pseudomonadota; class Alphaproteobacteria; order Hyphomicrobiales; family Phyllobacteriaceae; genus Mesorhizobium; species Mesorhizobium sp. M4A.F.Ca.ET.050.02.1.1. Next base: position 410 of record NZ_RZSG01000297.1, on the reverse strand, counting down.
ATTGCCGCGCTGAAGGACAAGGACTTTGCCCGCGCCCGCGACGAGGTGGTGGCGGACATCACGGCGACGCAGATGACGCTGCGCGCCATCTGCCCCGATGTGCCAGAGCCCAAGACGGTCGACTTCACCGGTTTCGGCAAAGCTTCCTGATCTTCCTCAGCGTTGGGCTGACCCAAAGACAGAGAAGGTCTGTCGCGGCCGCGCTGGACCAAAGCAATCGGCTGCTTTTTGGCACCTTGCCGCTTTTCTTTAGCCTTAAAGGATTGATCCTCGTTTCGTTTTGTGATCACATGATCACAAGGAGCGAGACAGAAGATGTCCGGCTATTTTCTCTACCATTCGATCGGCACCTTCCCCGGCAAGGGCGAGAGCATGGCCGCCGCACTGGCGGACTTCTCTGCCATCTGGTC
>NZ_RZSG01000296.1:0-6749 GCF_003997725.1 Mesorhizobium sp. M4A.F.Ca.ET.050.02.1.1 | reverse complement strand
AAGAAGCCGCCGGTCGAGCTGTTCCGCCGGCATGGCGTGAAGATGGCGGTCGCCACGGACAGCAATCCTGGCACTTCGCCGCTCACGTCCCTGCTGCTCACCATGAACATGGCGGCCACCTTGTTCGGGCTGACTGTCGAGGAATGCCTTGCCGGCGGTACCCGCGAAGCCGCGCGTGCGCTTGGCCTGCTGGAAAACACCGGCACGCTGGAGGCGGGAAAGTCCGCCGACCTCGCCATCTGGGACATAGAGCGCCCGGCCGAACTCGTCTACCGCATGGGTTTCAACCCGCTGCATGCCCGCATCTGGAGAGGACAATGACCGAACTCGTTCTGAAGCCCGGCAACGCAACGCTGGCCGACTGGCGCGCCATCTATCGCGGCGCGGTGCCGAAGCTAGACGCCGCCTGCAAGCCGAGGATCAAGGCCAGCGCCGAGGCGGTTGAGCGGATTGTCGCCAAGGGCGAACCGGTCTATGGCATCAACACCGGCTTCGGCAAGCTGGCCAGCGTGCGCATACCCGCCGCCGATCTCGAAACCCTGCAGCGCAACATCGTGCTGTCGCATGCCGCCGGCGTCGGCGAGCCTATGCCGGTTGCCGTCACCCGGCTGATGATGGCGCTGAAGCTCGCCAGCCTCGCGCAGGGCGCCTCCGGCGTGCGGCCGCAGACCATCGCGCTGCTGGAAGCGATGCTCGCCAACGACGTCATTCCGGTGGTGCCGGCGCAGGGCTCGGTCGGCGCCTCCGGCGACCTCGCGCCGCTGTCGCACATGACGGCAGCGATGATCGGCGTCGGCGAATGTTTTACCCCGCACGGTCGTTTCCCGGCCAAGGTCGCTTTCGTCTCGCACGGGCTGGAGCCGGTGACGTTGGGTGCCAAGGAAGGCCTGGCGCTGCTCAACGGCACGCAGTTCTCGACGGCTTTCGCGCTGGCCGGCCTGTTCGAGGCCGAGACCCTCTATCAGTCGGCGCTGGTCGCCGGCGCGCTGTCGACGGACGCCGCCAAGGGCTCGGACGCGCCCTTCGACCCGCGCATCCATCTGCTCAGAAAGCATCGCGGCCAGATCGAGACGGCGGATGCGCTGCGCAATTTGATGGCCGGCAGCGCCATCCGTGAATCGCACCGCGTGGGCGACGAGCGCGTGCAGGATCCGTACTGCCTGCGCTGCCAGCCGCAGGTGATGGGCGCCGCCCTCGATGTGCTGCGCAAGGCGGCCGACACGCTTGAGACCGAGGCCAATGGCGTCACCGACAATCCGCTGATCTTCGCCGAGGACGATACGGCGCTTTCGGGCGGCAATTTCCACGCCGAGCCGGTGGCCTTCGCCGCCGACATGATCGCGCTTGCTGTCTGCGAGATCGGCTCGCTGTCGGAGCGCCGTATCGCCATGCTGGTCGATCCGGCGCTGTCCGGCATGCCGGCCTTCCTGACGCCGAAGCCGGGACTGAATTCCGGCTTCATGATCCCGCAGGTGACGGCGGCGGCGCTGGTTTCCGAAAACAAGCAGAAGGCCTATCCGGCAAGCGTCGATTCGATCCCGACCTCCGCCAACCAGGAAGACCATGTCTCGATGGCCGCGCACGGCGCCCGCCGCTTGCTTGGCATGATCGAGAATGCGACCGCCGTCATCGGCATCGAACTCCTGGCTGCCGCACAAGGCTGCGATTTCCATGCGCCGCTGGCGTCGAGCCAAGCTCTTGAAGCGGTGCGCAAGCTGGTCCGGGCCGAAGTGCCGCATCTCGACAATGACCGCCATTTCCATCCCGACATGGAAAAGGCCATCGCCATGGTGCGCAGCGGCGCCGCGGTGAGTGCGGCGAGCGCCGTGGCCTTGCCGGCGATTGCGGGAGCGGTGTGATGGCCGCGCCTTCCTGGCTCACCGTAACCCGAGGCACCGCACCCTTGCTGGTCTCGATCCCGCACACCGGCATCGACCTTGCCGGTCTCGACAGCCGGCTGGTCTCGCCCTGGCTCGGCCGCCGCGACTGCGACTGGTGGATCGACAAGCTCTACGATTTTGCGGCCGACCTCGGCGCGACGGTGGTGCACACCGCGATCTCGCGCACCGTCATCGACGTCAATCGCGACCCGTCCGGCGTCTCGCTCTATCCCGGCCAGGCGACGACCGGCCTTTGCCCGACCGAGACCTTCGACGGCGATCCGCTCTACCATATGGGCGAGGAGCCGACGCCTTCGGAAATCGACGAGCGCCGCGAGACCTACTTCAAGCCTTACCATGCCGCCCTGCAGGCCGAGATCGACCGCCTGCACGGCATGCACGGAAGAATCGTCCTCTACGACTGCCACTCGATCCGCTCGGTGCTGCCGCGCCTGTTCGGGGGCACGCTGCCGGTGTTCAACCTCGGCACCAATGACGGCAAAAGCACCGATCCGGCCCTTCAGGCCAAGGTCGCCGAGATCATGGCCGCAACCGGTCAGACATGGGTGGTCAACGGCCGCTTCAAGGGCGGCTGGATCACGCGCAGTTTCGGCCATCCGCAAAACGGTGTCCATGCGCTGCAGATGGAGCTTTCCAACCGCGGCTACATGCGCGAGCCCGAAGGAAGGGGCGCGCCGGACAACTGGCCGGTGCCCTACGATCCCGAATACGCGGCGCCGATCCGCGCCACGCTGAAGACCATCCTCGAAACCACCATTGACTGGGCCGGGCGCTGACGCGCCGCCTTACTCGAAAGGGACAATGATGACCAATCCTCGCCACAACATCCGCGAGATCCGCAGCCCGCGCGGCGCCGAACTCAACGCTCGCAGCTGGCTGACCGAGGCGCCGCTGCGCATGCTGATGAACAATCTCGATCCCGACGTCGCCGAAAACCCCAACGAGTTGGTTGTCTATGGCGGTATCGGCCGCGCAGCGCGCACCTGGAACGATTTCGACCGCATCGTCGCCTCGCTGAAGACGCTCGCCGATGACGAGACGCTGCTGGTGCAGTCCGGCAAGCCGGTCGGCGTCTTCCGCACGCATGCCGATGCGCCGCGCGTGTTGATCGCCAACTCCAACATCGTGCCGCATTGGGCGAACTGGGAGAAATTCAACGAGCTCGATAAGAAGGGCCTGATGATGTACGGCCAGATGACGGCCGGCTCCTGGATCTATATCGGCACGCAAGGCATCGTCCAGGGCACCTACGAGACCTTCGTCGAGGCCGGCCGCCAGCACTATGACGGCAACCTCAGGGGCAAGTGGATCCTGACCGCCGGTCTCGGCGGCATGGGCGGAGCGCAACCGCTGGCCGCCGTCATGGCCGGCGCCTCGTGCCTGGCCATCGAATGCAATCCGGACTCGATCGATTTTCGCCTGCGCACCCGCTATGTCGACGAGAAGGCCGAGACGCTCGATGAAGCAATGGAAATGATCGAGCGCTGGACCAAGGCCGGCGAGGCGAAGTCGGTCGGCCTGCTCGGCAATGCGGCCGAGATCGTACCGGAAATGTTCAAGCGCGGCATTCGCCCCGACATCCTCACCGACCAGACTTCGGCGCATGACCCAATCAACGGCTATCTGCCCAAAGGTTGGACGATGGCCGAGTGGCGCGAGAAGCGCGTCTCGGACCCGAAGGCGGTCGAGAAGGCGGCGCGCGCGTCGATGCGCGAGCATGTCGAGGCGATGGTCGCGTTTTGGAACGCCGGTGTGCCGACGCTGGACTACGGCAACAACATCCGCCAGGTTGCCAAGGAAGAGGGCTTCGAGAACGCCTTCGCTTTCCCTGGCTTCGTGCCGGCCTACATCCGGCCGCTGTTCTGCCGCGGCATCGGCCCGTTCCGCTGGGCAGCGCTTTCGGGCGATCCCGAGGATATCTACAAGACCGACGCCAAGGTGCGCGAGCTGACCCCCGGCAACACCCATCTGCACAACTGGCTGGACATGGCGCGCGAGCGCATCTCGTTCCAGGGCCTGCCGGCGCGCATCTGCTGGGTTGGGCTCGGCGACCGCCACAGGCTGGGCCTCGCCTTCAACGAGATGGTGGCCAGGGGCGAGCTCAAGGCGCCGGTTGTCATCGGCCGCGATCACCTCGATTCCGGTTCGGTCGCGTCGCCCAACCGCGAGACCGAAGCGATGAAGGACGGCTCCGACGCCGTTTCCGACTGGCCGCTGCTCAACGCGCTGCTCAACACCGCGTCGGGCGCCACCTGGGTGTCGCTGCACCATGGCGGCGGCGTCGGCATGGGCTTCTCGCAGCATTCCGGCATGGTCATCGTCGCCGACGGCACGCCGGCGGCCGCCAAGCGCCTTGAGCGCGTTCTGTGGAACGACCCGGCGACCGGCGTCATGCGCCACGCCGACGCCGGCTACGATATCGCCATCGAATGCGCCAAAGAGCACCAGCTCAACCTGCCGGGCATCCTGGGCTGAGCCGATGCGCATCCTTCGTGCCGCCGGCTACCGCGTCATGCCGTGGAAGAACGGCGGCGGCACGACGACCGAAATCACTGTTTCGCCCGACGGCGCCGGGTTCGACAATTTCGACTGGCGCATCTCGATGGCGCGCGTCGAGGCCGGCGGCCCGTTCTCCAGCTTCGCCGGCATCGACCGCACGCTTTGCGTGCTGGCAGGGCAGGGGATCGTACTCGACGTCGCCGGCCGCGCGCCGGCCGAACTGACCGCGGCCTCCGCCCCTTTTTCCTTTGCAGCCGATGTGCCGACCGCGGCCGCGCTGATCTCCGGCCCGATCACCGACCTCAATGTCATGACCCGGCGCGGCCGCATGACGCACACCGTCGAGCGCCTGACGGTCGCGGCGCCTCTGGAAATCGAGGCCAGGGCGGACACGACCCTTGTCCTGCCTCTCGATGGCGAGATCGTGCTTGCCGGCGACGCGCCCGAGCGCCTCGGCCCGCTCGATGCGCTGGTGCTGGATCTGGGCACCCCGAGACAGCGCCTGGAGCCGGCCGCCGGCACGATCCTGTTCGTGATCCGCATCGATCGGGCTGGCAGCAACCATTAACGCCTGTTGCCAAACATGATCGCGGCGCCGGCGAAAATTGGCGTAAGCTCTTGCCCGCATCACGAAAAAGCCGGATTCCTTCCATCGATCAGATATGGGACGGGGAGCGTGGGGCGCTCGTCCATCGAGCTGCTGAGAGATGACGCCCTGTCGTGGTGCGGAGAACGAACTTTCGGCCTAAGTTGACATGCAACCAATTGCATTTGAGCAGGTTTTAGGGCCATTGCCGTGGCGGGGACGCCGCACCGTGCCCGCCATACGGAAATATAAATGAACATACAGACGAATCCCGCCAAGATCGAACTCACGAGCGCCAGCTTCCCGGTCATCACCGAAGCGCCGATACGTTCCAATTTCATGCCGGAAGACCGGCTACGCGAGTTGGGTGCCGGCCTTGCCAAAGGGGACGTCAAGGATCTGTTTGGTCTGGCGCCGTTCGAGTTCCAGGCCCGCATCCGCGACAGCGCCAAGCGAATCCTCGAAGTCTACCGCTCGACCAATGCCGCGCAGGCCAAGGGCGAAACCATCACCCCGGCGGCGCAATGGCTGCTCGACAACAACTACCTGGTCGAGGAGACCATCTTCCAGGTCAAGCGCGACCTGCCGCGCCGCTTCTATCGCCAGCTGCCGACGCTGAAGCTGGCCGACGGAACCACCGTGCCGCGCGCGCTGGCGCTGGCGTGGACCTATGTCGCGCATTCCGACAGCTCGGTCTCGGCCACCATGTTCAAGGCGATCGTCGAGGGCTTCCAGTCGGTCGAGCCGCTCAAGATCGGCGAGCTCTGGGCGCTGCCGTCGCTGTTGCGCTTCGTGCTGATCGAGAATCTCCGCCGCATCGCCGTGCGCGTCAACCGCACCAGGCAGATGCGCCAGATCGCCAACGAGGTCGCCGACCGGGTGCTGGCGACAGACGACAATGCCGACCGGCAGAAGATCCTGTCGCACTATGGCAGCCACGCGCAGGACACCACTTTCGCCACCCAATTGCTCTACCGCCTGCGCGACGGCTCGCAGAACGCCGGCCGGGCGCTGGAATGGCTGGAAAGCGAGCTGGAAAAGACCGGCTCCGATGCCGAGGAGATCATCATCTCCGAGCATCACACACTGTCCAGCGGCAACGTCACCACCGGCAACATCATCCGCGGCCTGCGCCTCATCAATGACGTCGACTGGACGGTCTGGTTCGAGGGCGTCAGCCGCATCGACACGCTGCTGCGCGAGAAGACCGACTTCGCCGCGCTCGACTTCTTCTCACGCGACCAGTACCGCACCGCCATCGAGGAACTGGCGCGCCGGTCGGAGCTCTCTGAATTCCGCGTCGCCGAAAAGGCGATCGAGCTTGCCGGCCATGTTTTGATCGCCGATGCCTCCGGCGCTGAGGTTCCCCAGGCCGAGGCGCCCGACACCGATGCCACGGTGCATACCGATGTCGGCTTCTTCCTCGTCGGCCCGCGCCGGCTGGAGCTGGAAAAGGCGATCGGCTATCGGCCAACCATCAGCGTCACGGTCAAGCGCGCTTTCTCCGCTACCGGCTGGCTGGGCGTCGTCGTGCCGGTCTTTGCGCTGACGGTGCTGTTGTTGGCGCTGGCCGGCAACGCGCTCGACCACCTCGGCCTGGCGCTGCCGTCGATCGTCGTGATGCTGGCCTTGTTCGCCGTGCCGGCCTCGGAAGGCGCGCTCGCCTTCTTCAACACCGTCGTCTCGCTGTTCCTGAAGCCGACGCGGCTCGTCGGCTATGACTACAAGCATGGCGTGCCCGCCGAGGCGCGCACGCTGGTTGT
>NZ_RZSG01000295.1:0-6764 GCF_003997725.1 Mesorhizobium sp. M4A.F.Ca.ET.050.02.1.1 | reverse complement strand
GTGGGGAAGATGGCCGGCAGGCCAGAGGGGGGCGCGAAGGAACGCACACCTACCCAGGGGACCGCACCATAATGGGGTCCCTCTTCCTGCGCGATATCCGCCTCTCGATCCGTGCCGGCGGCGGCGCGCTCACCGGGGTCATCTTCTTCCTCGCCGTCATCGCCACCATCCCGTTCGGCGTCGGGCCGGACCTCAACCTGCTTGCCCGTATCGGCCCGGCGATCCTGTGGATCGCGGCCTTGCTCGCCTGCCTGCTTGGCCTCGACCGGCTGTTCCAGGCCGACCGCGAGGACGGCTCGCTCGATCTTCTGGTGCTCGGCCACGACCGCCACATGCTGGCGCTGACGGTGCTGGTGAAATGCCTGGCGCACTGGGCGGGCAGCGTGCTGCCGCTGGTGGTCGCCGCACCGCTGCTTGGGCTGTTCATGAACATGGAGCCGGCCGGCATCGGCGCCACCGCGCTGACGCTTCTCGTCGGCACGCCGGCCATCACCTTGATCGGGGCGGCCGGCGCCGCGGTCGCGGTGGCACTGCCGCGCGGCGGGCTGCTGATCTCGGTGCTGGTGCTGCCGCTCACCATTCCGGTGCTGATCTTCGGCGTCTCGGCAAGCTATGGCGCGGTGGCCGACCCAGCGCCGTTCCTGCAGCCCTTCCTCATTCTTGCCGCGCTGACGCTGTTTCTTGCCGTGCTCGGGCCGGCGGCGGCGGCGCTGGCGCTGCGCCATGGGACGGACTGAGCGATACGGGCTGCGGCGCGGCGGCCAATTGCGAAGCCGGAACGGCGAGGCTAAGGGAAGGCATGAACAAGCAGGGCAAAATGGCCGGGCCGGAATGCCGCATCCGCGCGGAGCGGCGGGCATGAGTGCGCATGCGCTCTATGTCACGGCTGCCTATGCCATTACGGCGCTGGTGCTGGCGGGGCTGGTCGCATGGATCCTGATCGACCAGCGCGGGCGCAAGCGCGATCTCGCCGAGCTCGAAGCCGCCGGCGTGCGGCGGCGCTCCGACAAGAGCGAGGCCCTCAAGGACAAGGGCGCGAAATCATGACTGAGAGCACGGAAACCGGAACGCCGGCGCCGCGCGCGCGTCGCCTGTTCGTCCTGCTGCCGCTGCTGATCTTCCTGGGGCTGGCCGGGCTGTTCCTGTCGCAGCTCCTGTCCGGCCGCGACGTGTCGGAAGTGCCGTCGGCGCTGATCGGCCTGCCGGCGCCGCAGACCAATCTGCCACCGCTGCAAGGCAGCACGCTGCCGGGGCTCGATTCGAAGTCGTTCGCCGGCAAGGTCACGCTGGTCAATGTCTTCGCCTCATGGTGCGCGCCGTGTCGCGACGAGCATCCGGTGCTGCTCGCTTTGTCGAAGGACAAGCGTTTTGTGCTGGCGGCGCTGAACTACAAGGATGAGCCGGAGAACGCCCGGCGCTTCCTTGGCGAGGTCGGCAATCCCTACCAGGCGATCGGTGTCGACGAGGCCGGGCGGGCGGCTATCGATTGGGGCGTCTACGGCGTGCCGGAAACTTTCGTCGTCGGCAAGGACGGCAAGATCGCCTACAAGCATGTCGGGCCGATTACCGCCGAGTCGGCGGAGACGCTGCTGTTGCCGCAGATCGAAAAGGCGCTGGCGGCGCATTGATATCCAGGTGATGCCGGCCTGCGAACGGCGGCTTCCTGCGCTTCCGGTGCTCCAGTACCTAAGTACGCTCCGCTCCGGTTCTCGGAATCCACCATTCTCGACTCGGCCTGACCTGAATCTCAACGCGCCTGACAGCGCGGAGCTGGTTGGGCCGAAAAGCTCAGCCGTAGATCTGCTTGTGGATCTGGTAGAGCATCTCGGAGCGGTCGGCGCGCATGTCGGCCAGATCGCGGCTGGAGAAGCTGTCGATTTCGGCGACGAGGCGGTTGTACTGGCGGCGCTTGGCGATGTTGGTGCGAGCGCGGGTGACGAGGTTGTCGAAGATCATGGTAGAGGTTCCTTTCGTGCCGCGTTGCCGCGGCGAATTGTTCCTCCCTTGATCGATACGGAGCATGACATAGGATTGGTGCGTTGCAAAAAGAAGATGTTGCAATGCACCATTGCGCTGGGCGCATAGCCGGTTAATGCGACGTCAATTCCGCGGGGCTGGTCGCCGGGCCACAAGCCATACGCCAACTCTCGCCCTTTTTGTATTGCAACTGCGTATTCGCACATTGCCTTCTGGCTAGCGGACTGGCTTGATCCGCGCATTCTGAAATGCCCGGAGGAAAAGCATGACGGCCGCCGATTACGAAGTTCTCGATCCACGTTTTTCGCGGCTGGTCAACAGCAACGAGCGGGTGGAGAAGCTGTTCACCGGCTGCCGCTGGGCGGAAGGTCCGGCCTGGTTCGCCGCCGGCCGCTACCTCGTCTGGTCCGACATCCCCAACAACCGAATGCTGCGCTATGACGAGACCGACGGCAGTGTCAGCGTGTTCCGCCAGCCGTCCGGCAATTCCAACGGCAACACCGTCGACCGGCAGGGCCGGCTGGTCACGTGCGAGCATTCGGGCCGCCGCGTCAGCCGCACCGAGCATGACGGCTCGGTCATCACCATCGCCGACAATTGGCGCGGCAAGCGGCTCAACTCGCCGAACGACGCGGTGGTGAAGTCCGACGGCTCGATCTGGTTCACCGATCCGGCCTACGGCATCGACACCGACTATGAGGGCAATCACGCAGAAAGCGAGATCGGCGCCTGCAACGTCTACCGGGTCGATCCCGGCACGGGGGAGATCGATGCCGTCATCACCGACATGGTGAGACCCAACGGGCTTGCCTTCTCGCTCGACGAAAGCCTGCTTTATGTCGCCGATACCGGCCGCACGCATGGCGCCAAGAACCCGGCGCATATCCGCGTCTTCAACGTCGGCAAGGGTGGCAAGAAGGTTTCGGGCGGCAAGGTCTTCGCCGACTGCACGGCCGGGCTGTTCGACGGGTTCCGTCTCGACGAGGCCGGCCGAATCTGGACAAGCGCCGCCGACGGCATCCATTGCTACGATCCCGACGGCACGCTGATCGGCAAGGTCAAGGTGCCGGACGTCGTCGCCAACTGCGTCTTCGGCGGCCCCAAGCGCAACCGCCTCTACATCGCCGGCACCACCTCGCTCTATGTGGTCTGGCTGATGGTGAACGGCGCCAAGACGTATTGAGCGATGGGCCCGGCCGGTGTCATCGCGAGCGGATGAAGCCGGCGAAGGCCGAGAGCGCCTCGTTCATCGCCAGCCGGTTCGCAGGCTCCGCCAGGATCGCCTCCATCTCCGGCGGCTTCTTGCCCAGCAGCGCGATTTCCAGCGCCGCTTCTTCACGGAGCGCGAACGACATCGTCCGCATGATCTCGGCCAGGGCGGCGCGCGCATAGAGCGAGCGCGGCGAGGCATGCACGAACATAGCCGGCTTGGCGACGGCGGCGTCGCGCGACACCAGCCAGTCGAGCGCGTTCTTCAGACCGCCCGGCACGCCATGGGCATATTCCGGACAGGAGACGATGACGCCGTCGGCCGCCGTGACGGCCTCGATCAGCGCTGCCGCTTCCGGTGGCGTGCGCTCGCCCTCGTCGTCCGGGTTGAAGATCGGCAGCCGGCCAAGTCCGTCATAGAGGGTCACGCGGGAGCCGGCCGGCGCGTTTTGAGCCAGCGCCGCGAGCAGCGCCGAATTGGTCGAGGCGGCGCGCAGGCTGCCGGAAATGGCAAAGATGTTGAGCAAGCGGGAACTGTCCGGGCGAATCGTGCCCGAGGCTACCACATGGTCTGCCGGTAATCCTGGTCCAGCTCGCGGTCGATGTCGCCGGCGGCCTCGGCGAGCGCCAGCTGGTCGCGGATGATCTGGCCGAGCGTCGGCAGCGTCGCGCGGTCGTACCAGGTCTCCGGCTTCCACAGATCCGAGCGCATGAAGGCCTTGGCGCAATGCATGTAGGCGGCCTTGACCGACACCACGATGACGCTCTGCGGCTCCTTGCCGTCGACGGCCAGCCGCCCGCGCAGGCCGGCATCGACGGTGATGCGGGCGTCGCCGTTGACGCGCAGCGTCTCGTTCATGCCGGGAATGAGGAACAACAGCCCGACCGAGGGATTGCGGACGATGTTCTCCAGCGTGTCCAGCCGGTTGTTGCCGGGCCGGTCGGGGATGGCGATGGTCGCGTCGTCGAGGATGGCGGCGAAGCCGGGCTTGTCGCCTTTCGGCGTTACGTCGGCATTGCCGGCGCCGTCGGAGGAGCCGATCAGCACGAAGGGGCTCTTGCCGATAAAGGAGCGGCAATGGCCGTCAAGCGCCTTCAGTTCCTTGCGGATGGGGCCATCGGTCGGTCGGGGCGTCTTGTAGATCGCCCTCAGCTCGTCGCGCGTGGTGAGGAATTCCATGCCCCGTCCCTCTCTTGTTCTGCCGCAATTCCGGACGGAAAACCGCTGCGCACGTTTCCTGGAATTGCTCTATTTGCCAGCGTTCTCCTCCTTAGCCTTGTCCTCAAGCGAATGGCGCATGATCAGTGGCATCTGGCTGAAGGTGAAGAGAAGCGTGATGGGCATGATGCCCCAGACCTTGAAGGTAACCCAGGCGTCGGTGGAAAAATTCCGCCAGACCACTTCATTGACGAGGGCCAGGAAGAGGAAGAACAGGCCCCAGCGGAAGGTGAGCTTCTTCCAGCCTTCGGTGTCTAGCCTGAAGGCTGAATCGAAGACATAGCCGAGCAGTGACTTGCCGAAATACAGGCCGCCGAGCAGCACGCCGCCGAACAGCGTGTTGACGATGGTCGGCTTCATCTTGATGAAGACGTCGTCCTGCAAATAGAGCGTCAGCGTGCCGAAGATGAGGACGACGACACCCGACACCATGGGCATGATCGGCAAGGTGCGGATGAGCAGCCAGGAAACGATGAGCGCCAGCGCAGTGGCAACCATGAACAGGCCGGTGGCGACGAAGATCGGCCCGCCGAGCTCGCCCAGCACCGGGAATTTCTGCACCAGCCATTCGCTGCGCGAATTGGCGAAGAAGAACACCATCAGCGGACCGAGCTCCAGCGCCAGCTTGAGCACCGGGTTTACGCCTTCCTTCTTCTGTTTCTGCGGGTCTGACGGGTCGCGTTCGAGGATGTTCATGGAAGTCCTTGTTGTCCCGAAAGTCGGCGCTTTTGGGATCGTTCAAGCCACGCCAGCGATCGCGCGGGCGAATTCGCTGGCTGAAAAAGGTTCGAGGTCGTCGACTTGCTCGCCGACGCCGATGAAATAGACCGGCAGCCTGTGCCTGGCCGCGATCGCCACCAGAATACCGCCGCGCGCCGTACCGTCGAGCTTGGTCATCACCAGGCCGTTGACGCCGGCGACGTTGCGGAAGATCTCGACCTGGCTCAGCGCATTCTGGCCGGTGGTGGCATCGACCGTCTGCAGCACGGTGTGCGGCGCTTCCGGATCGAGCTTGCCCAGCACGCGCACGATCTTCTCCAGCTCCGCCATCAGCTCGGCCTTGTTCTGCAGCCGGCCGGCGGTGTCGATGATCAGCACATCGGAGCCGGCATCCTTGGCCTTCTCGAAGGCGTCGTAGGCGAGGCCGGCGGCATCGGCGCCGAGTTTTGAGGCAATGACCGGCGATTTCGTCCGCTCGCCCCAGATCTTCAATTGTTCGATCGCGGCGGCGCGGAAGGTGTCGCCGGCGGCGAGCATCACTGACAGGCCGCCATCGGTCAGCTTGGCGGCCAGCTTGCCGATCGTCGTGGTCTTGCCGGTGCCGTTGACGCCGACCACCAGGATGACATGCGGCTTGTGGGTGAGGTCGAGCTCCAGCGGCAGGGCGACGGGGGTCAGCACCTTCTCGACCTCGGCCGCCATGACCGAGCGCACCTCGGCGTCGGAGACGTCCTTGCCGTAGCGGCTGGAGGCCAGCGCATCGGTGACGCGGAGCGCGGTCTCCAGGCCGAGATCGGCGCGGATCAGCACGTCCTCCAGGTCCTGCAGAGTGTCCTCGTCCAGCTTGCGCTTGGTGAAGACGCCGGCAATGTTGCCCGACAGCTCGCGCGAGGAGCGGGCAAGCCCGTCCCGCATGCGCTGGAACCAGGAGCGCCGCGGCGCCGGCTCCGGCGCCTTCTGCGCCTCGGCCTTCTGCTCGACCTTTTTTGCGACGGTTATCTTGCCGGTTGAGGGCTTTGGCTCCGGGGTGTGCGGGATCGGCTGCGGCTCGGGGGCAATCTCGGCAACCATCCGCTCCGGTTCGACCGGCGCAGGCTGGCGAATCGGAGGAGCGATTTCCGCCGGCGGAGCAGGCTCCGGTGGCGGCAAATCCTCGACAGGCTGGCGCTGCCCCTCACCCTCTGCCCGTGAAGAACGGCGCGAGGGGGGCGTCGGCGTTGGCGCTTCTTCCTTCTCCCCGTCACTATACGGGGAGAAAGTGCCGGCAGGCGGATGAGGGGCGGCGCCGACCTCCAAAGATGGCTCGATAGAACGTGGCGCTGCCGGCGGCACCTCGATCGGTGCCGGCGTCTCGGCCGGGACTTCGCTGGGCGTCGTCGGCACTTCGACGGGCGCCGGCACCGGCTGCGGCTCCGGCCGCGCAGGCTCGATCTCCGGCGAGGCCGGCTCCGGCTGCGGTACCTCTTGCGGCGCGGGCACCGGCTCAGGTGCAGGTTCGGGCGGAACGGGCACTTCCTCCGGTGCCGGCGGCTCCGGCTTCTCCGGGGCAGGTTGCGGCTCTTCCTCCGGCAGGGGCTGCGGCAACGGCTCCGGCTCGGACGGAACGACCGGCTCAGGTGCCGGCGGGGTGGCCGGGTCC
>NZ_RZSG01000294.1:0-6766 GCF_003997725.1 Mesorhizobium sp. M4A.F.Ca.ET.050.02.1.1 | reverse complement strand
TGGACAGTCTGTTCTCCACCCATCCCAACACCGACAACCGCATCGCCGCCCTGCAGGAGATGGCGCGCGAGATGGGCGGCCGCGCAGCGCAGGCGCCACGCCAGGCGCCGACATCCGATCCGGCTGACGACGAGCGGACGCCAGGTCCATGGGACCAGGCCGCGCGGCCACAGCAGCCGGCGCAACCCGCCAGGCCTAGGCCCAATCCTTGGGGCCGCAACCCGACCGGGCCCAAGGGTCCGTGGTCGTGAGCGGCGCCAAACGCCGGCAGCGCACCCCAGGCGATCGTGACGACAGGACCGAGGCGGTCGCTGGCCTCGCCGCGCGCAAAGCGGCGGCGCGCTTGCTTGCCGCGGTCATCGACGCGCGCACGCCGCTCGACGGTCTGACCGACCACGACAACGGCCACCCGCAATACCGGGCGCTCGACATGCGCGACCGGGCGCTGGTGCGCGCCATACTGGTCACCGCGCTGCGCCACCGCATGACGATCGCCGGACTTCTTTCCCGCCGGCTGGAAAAGCCGCTGCCGCAGAACGCCACCGCGCTGTCGCACATTTTGCATGTGGCGGCGGCGCAGATCCTGTTCCTCGACATTCCCGACAGCGCCGCCGTCGACCTTGCCGTCACCCACGCCAAGTCCGATCCGCGCACGCTGCGCTTTTCCGGCCTCATCAACGGCGTGCTGCGCACGCTGGCGCGGGCCAAGGACGCCGAACTCGCCCCCGCGCTGATCGCCACCGAGGAAGCGCCGGCATGGTTTTCCGGCCGGCTGAGGGCGGCCTACGGCGTGGACAAAGCGAAAGAAATCCTTGCCGCCCATCGCCACGAGGCGCCGGTCGATTTTTCGGTCAAGTCCGATCCGGCGCTCTGGACCGAGCGGCTCGGCGGCATCGTCCTGCCGACCGGCACGATACGGGTGGAAAGGCTCAGTGCCTCCGTACCCGAACTTCCCGGCTTCGCCGAGGGGGCGTGGTGGGTACAGGACGCCGCCGCCGCCCTGCCGGCCCGCCTGTTCGGCGACATCAAGGGTCTGCGCGTCGCCGACCTCTGCGCCGCCCCCGGCGGCAAGACGGCGCAGCTCATCCTTGCCGGCGCGCGCGTCACCGCCGTCGACACCTCGAAGAACCGGCTGACGCGGCTGGCGCAAAATCTCGAGCGCCTCGGCCTGACCGCTGAGCTCGTGCAGACGGACCTGCTCGACTACCGGCCGGCTGAGCTGTTCGATGCCGTTCTTCTCGACGCGCCCTGCTCCTCGACCGGCACGGTGCGGCGGCATCCCGACGTGCCGTGGACCAAGACGATGGCCGATGTCGAAAAGCTCGCCGCGCTGCAGCGCAAGCTGCTCGCCCGTGCCGTCGGCCTGACCAGGCCCGGCGGGCGCATCGTCTTTTCCAACTGCTCGCTCGACCCGCTCGAAGGCGAGGAGCTTTACCGCGCCTTCCTCGCCGAGACAGCCGATGTCGTCGACGATCCGGTCCGCCGCGGCGAGATCGCCGGCATCGATCCGTTCCTGACGGCCGAGGGCACGTTGCGCACCACGCCGGCCGATCTGCCGCACGAATCGCCCGGACTGTCCGGCCTCGATGGCTTCTTCGCCGCCCGCATGCGCCGCGCCGGTTAACGCATCTCGCCAAAGCGCGCATCGCCTGAATCCGTTTCGACACGACGCGCTTTGGCGCTTGTTTTCGTAAAACTTGCCGACTTTTTTAGGGAGGATCGCGTCCCGATTGGGTTCACTCGGTCACCCGCGCGAAATCCGCCTTCGCATAAGTTCTTGAATCATATAAGCTTGTGCCTGGGTCGGGACGATCAGGAGGGGTTTTGGCAATCGCTGCCGGCAGCACGACGCGGCTATGGACGCTTGTTGCGAAGGAGTTCTGGCGTAAGACCCGCCGGCGTTTGCGCGCCGGCCCGGTCTATCGCTGGCGCTATTCCGGCCGCACGCCCGAACGCGTCCTGATCGCCCCGCCGGATCTCAGACTCGCAGACCCGCAGATCGCGCTCGAAATCTACTATGGCCGCTATCCGCTGTCGGGACATCTGGTCGAGACCGGCGGCAAATCGCCCTTCCAGATCGACGTGCCCAATCGCGGTTGGCAAAAGACGCTGCACGGCTTTCGCTGGCTGCGCCATATGCGTGCCGCCGGCACCGAGCTTGCCGCCGCCAATGCCCGCGCGCTGGTTTCCGACTGGATCGCCATCCATGGCAACCAGATTTCCGGCATCGCCTGGGAGCCCGGCACCACCGCCAAGCGCGTGATCGCCTGGCTGCAGCATTCCTCCGTCGTGCTCCAGGGGGCCGAATTTCCTTTCTACCGTGCCTTTCTCAAATCGCTTGCCGTGCAGATCCGTTATCTCCGCTCGATGGCGCGAGCGATGCCCGACGGCAAGGACAGGTTGCGCGCCCGTATCGCGCTCGCCTTCGCCGCTCTGTCGCTGCCAGCACCGGCATCGGCATTGCGCGGTGCCACCCGCAATCTCGCCGAGGAGCTTGACCGCCAGATCCTTCCCGACGGCGGCCACATCTCGCGCAACCCGATGACGGTTCTGGAGCTGCTCGCTGACCTGCTGCCGCTGCGCCAGACCTATGCCAACCAGGCCGAGACGCCGCCTACGGCTTTGATGGGCGCCATCGACCGCATGCTGCCGGCGCTGCGCTTCTTCCGCCATCAGGACGGCAGCCTCGCCCGCTTCAACGGCATGGGGGCGACCATCCACGACCGCATCGCCACCATCCTGCGCCATGACGACACCGTCGGCGCGCCGCGGCTGCACGCGCCGCATTCCGGCTATGAGCGCCTGTCGATGGGCGGCGTCACCGTCATCGCCGACACCGGCCTGCCGCCGCCCGTCGACGTGTCCAACGCCGCGCACGCCGGCTGCCTCGCCTTCGAGATGTCCTCCGGCCGCCAGCACTACATCGTCAATGCCGGCATCGACACCTATGGCGCCGCCGAGTTCCGGCCGCTGGCCCGCGCCACCGCCGCGCATTCGACCGCCACCGTCAACGACACGTCCTCGGCGCGTTTCAGCCATTCGCTGCGCGTCAATGACCTGCTCGGCTCGCCCTTGATCGGCGGTCCGCAGCATGTGCCCTGCAAGCGGACTGACCTGAAGGGCAGCCAGGGCTTCCTTGCCCGCCATGACGGCTATGTCCAGCGCTTCGGGTTCCTGCACGAGCGCGAAATGAAACTGTCGAGCAACGGCAATGTGCTGACGGGCCGGGACCGCTTCCAGCGCCCCGGCGGGGCCGCGATCCGCAACAATGGCCGCGACTTCGTCGCCGTGCGCTTCCACGTCCACCCCGACATCAACCTGCTGCAGGACGAGCATGACCGCCTGGTGCTCGCCGCTGACCAGGGCGATACCTGGGTGTTCACATGCGCTGGCATCGTGCCCGAGGTGGAGGAGTCGATCTATTTCGCCGGGCTCGGCGGGCCGCGCCGCAGCCGGCAGATCGTGCTTGCCTTCAAGGCCTCGGAGATATCGGAGGTCCACTGGCAGCTGACCAGGACGACCATCGCCGGCTATCCGGAAAACAACTGACGGCGCGCAACAGCGTGTGATGCCAGCCGCACGGCGCTTGATTTCCTGATCTCATGTGCTACGGCGCGGGCTTCTTCCAATCCAGCCTTGAAAGGCCGCCAGCCCATGGCCGTCGCCGCCAAGAACATTCCCGCGCCCGACCTCGTTCCCGTGCGCCGCGCGCTGCTGTCCGTCTTCGACAAGACCGGCCTGATCGACTTCGCCAAGGCGCTCGCCGCCGCCGGCGTCGAGCTGGTTTCGACCGGCGGCACGGCCAAGGCGATCGCCGACGCCGGCATGGCGGTGCGTGACGTCTCCGAACTGACCGGCTTTCCCGAGATCATGGACGGCCGCGTCAAGACGCTGCATCCCTCGGTGCATGGCGCGCTGCTCGGCGTGCGCGACGACCCTGAGCATTCGAAGGCGATGCGCGACCATCATATCGAGCCGATCGACCTCGTCGTTTCCAACCTCTATCCGTTCGAGGAGGTGCGCCGTTCCGGCGCCGGCTACGCCTCGATCGTCGAGAACATCGACATCGGCGGACCGGCGATGATCCGCGCCTCGGCCAAGAACCACGCCTATGTCGCCATCGTTACCGATCCCGAAGACTATGCGGCGGTGCTCAACGCGCTGGAGATGAATATCGGCTCGCTGTCGCTGGATTTCCGCAAGAAGCTGGCGGCCAAGGCCTTCGCCCGCACCGCCAGCTACGACGCCGCGATTTCCGGCTGGTTCGCCGAAGCGCTGGAGATCGAGCATCCGACCTGGCGCGCCTTCGGCGGCAGGCTTGATCAGGTGATGCGCTATGGCGAGAACCCGCACCAGGGCGCCGGCTTGTACCTCAATGGCGACAAGCGGCCGGGGGTCGCCACAGCGCGTCAGTTGCAGGGCAAGCAGCTCTCCTACAACAACATCAACGACACCGACGCCGCCTTCGAGCTGGTCGGCGAGTTCGATCCTGCCGCCACAGCCGCCGTCGCCATCATCAAGCACGCCAACCCCTGCGGTGTCGCCGAAGCGACCTCGCTGAAGGTGGCCTACGCCAAGGCGCTCGCCTGCGACCCGGTCTCGGCCTTCGGCGGCATCGTCGCCATGAACCGCATCCTCGACGCCGAAGCGGCGGAGGAGATCGTCAAGACCTTCACCGAGGTCATCATCGCGCCCGACGCGTCCGAGCACGCGGCAGCGATTGTCGCCGCCAAGAAGAACCTGCGCCTTTTGGTCACCGGCGGCCTGCCCGATCCGCGCGCCGCCGGTACCACGGTGAAATCGGTCTCCGGCGGACTGCTCGTCCAGGGCCGCGACAATGCGGTGGTCGACGATCTCGAACTGAAGGTGGTGACCAAGCGCGCGCCGACGCCGGCCGAGATGGCCGACCTGAAGTTCGCCTTCCGTGTCGCCAAGCACGTCAAGTCGAACGCGATCGTCTATGTCAGGGACGGCGCCACGGTCGGCATCGGCGCCGGCCAGATGAGCCGTGTCGATTCCTCGCGCATTGCCGCCCGCAAGGCACTTGATGCGGCGGAAGCCGCGGGCCTGTCGCAGCCGTTGACCAAGGGTTCGGTGGTCGCTTCGGACGCGTTCTTCCCTTTCGCCGACGGCCTGCTGTCGGCGATCGAAGCCGGCGCCACCGCCGTCATCCAGCCGGGCGGCTCGATGCGCGACGACGAAGTGATCGCCGCCGCCGACGCGCACGGCATCGCCATGGTGTTCACCGGCGTCAGGCATTTCCGGCATTAGTTTTCGGCAGAGAGACGTTTGAGAATTCGCTCCGCTGAGTCGGATGGCGTGGTTTTCGAGAACCGAAGCGGAGCGGACATTCGAGTCCGTGAGCACCGGAAGCGCAGAAAGCCGCGTCAGGCGGCCAGCGGAGTAGAATTATCGAATGTCTCTCACTCCACCGGCTGATCCGCCGGATACGGCGTCCTGATCAGGATCGCTATGCCGATGCCGAGGAACAGGATAATGACCGCCATGCCGAGCCGGGCCGAGTCGGTGGCCCAGCTGATCGTCGCCAGCAGGAACGGCGCCAGGAAGCTAGTCGCCCGGCCCGACAAGGCGTAGATGCCGAAATAGCGGCCGGATTCGGCGGCCGTGACGCTGCGCGCCATGTAGGAGCGCGACGATGCCTGCACCGGGCCGAAGGCAAGCCCGATCAACAACCCGTAGAGGATGTAGGCCTTCTCGGCCGCAGTGCCGAACAGGCCGCCGGAATCGACGGTGGAAAGCTGGATCAGGCCGAGCAGCGTGAAACCCGGGCCCGTCGAGACGATGCCGGCGGTGGCCACTGTCAGCATCACCAGCGCGATCATCACCACCGCCTTGGAACCGAGCGCGGTGTCGAGGCGGGCGGCGATCCAGCAGCCGAAAATGGCGACGACATTGAGGATGATGCCGAAGATGCCGATCTCGGTGATCGACCAGCCGAACATCGCCGCCGCGAACACGCCGCCCTGCGTCAGCAGCGCATTGACGCCGTCCTGATAGATCATGCGGGCGACGAGGAAGCGGAAGATGCCGACGCGCTTGCGCGCCTCGGCCAGGGTCGACCTCAGCTCGGACAAACCCTGGCGCACGGCCGGTCCGATCGGGATGCCTTTGGCGGCATCGGGGGTGAAGAAGAACATCGGCAGGATGAACAGGAAATACCAGCCGGCCGACATCGGCCCCGTGGCGCGGGCATCCTCGCCAAGCTTCGGATCAAGCCCGAGGATCGGGTCGAGGCCGATGATCGTCTTGCCGGTTTCGGGATTGCCGGCCATGAACAGGATGACGAAGATAAGCGCGATCATGCCGCCGAGATAGCCCAGCCCCCAGGCGATATTGGAGACGCGGCCGATCTCGCTCTTCGGCACCAGGCGCGGCATCATCGAATCATTGAAAACAGTGGAGAACTCCGCCGCCACCGAGGCCAGCGAGAACAGCAGCACGATCAGGAAGACGTTCGAGCCGGGGGCGGCAAGCCACAGCAGCGTCAGGCTGGTGATCTTGATCGTCGCGAAGAAGGCGATCCACGGCTTGCGCGGCCCGGTCTGGTCGGCGATCGAGCCCAGTATCGGCGACAGCACGGCGATGACCAGTCCGGCGGCGGCGATGCCCCAGGCCCAGGCGGCCTGGCCCATCACCGGATCGCTGACCATGCGCGCGGCGAAGTAAGGCCCGAAGATGAAGGTGGTGACGACGGTGAAGAACGGCTGCGCCGCCCAGTCGAAGAACATCCAGCCCCAGATGCCGC
>NZ_RZSG01000293.1:0-6811 GCF_003997725.1 Mesorhizobium sp. M4A.F.Ca.ET.050.02.1.1 | reverse complement strand
GGATCGAAGCGCTGTGCTCCACCCGTCCCGTCGGTCAGCTCATCGCAGGCGACATCGCGGTGACCGCCGAGCAGATCCGCTTCTTTGCCGAGTTCGCGGACAAGGAAGGCAGCGAGCTCGTGCCGACCGACGACGCCAGTCTCGGCATGATCATGAGCGAGCCCTATGGCGTGGTCGGCGCGATCACCCCCTGGAATTTTCCCATCTCGATGGCCGGATGGAAGCTTGGTCCGGCGCTGGCCGCTGGAAATGCGGTCGTGCTGAAGCCTTCGGAAATGACACCCTTTTCGGTTGTCCATATGGCGCAACTCGCCGTTAGGGCGGGTCTGCCGGCAGGGCTGATAAACGTGGTGCTGGGAGACGGTCCGACGACCGGAACGGCGCTGACCGGGCATCCCGAGATCGCCAAGGTCAGCTTCACCGGCTCGACCCGCGCCGGCTCGGCCATCATGGAGAACGTCGCTCGCACCGGCGTCAAGCCGATGACCCTGGAGCTCGGCGGCAAGAGCCCGCAGATCGTTTTTGCCGACGCCAACCTCGACAAGGCGGCGACGGCGATCGCCGGCAGCGTCACCTTCAACGCTGGCCAGGCCTGCGTCGCCGGCACGCGGCTGATCGTCGAGAAGAGCGTGGCCGACAGGCTGACGACTGCGATCCTGGTGAAGATGAAGGCGGTGTGGCCCGGCCCGACCTGGGACGAGGCGACGCATTATTCGCCGATCATCTCGGAGCGGCAACGAGGGCGTGTCGACAGCATCGTGCAGGCTGCGGTCAAGGCCGGCGGCGAATGCCTGACCGGCGGCGCCGCCATGGACAGCCCCGGCTATTTCTACGAGCCGACGCTGATCGCTGATGTCGATCAGGTCAATCCCGCGATCGTCGAGGAGATCTTCGGCCCGGTGCTCACAGTGCAGACCTTCGAGACCGAGGACGAGGCGTTGGCGCTATCCTCCCATCCGACCTACGGACTCGCTTCCGGCCTTTTCACTTCCGACCTGTCGCGTACGATCCGTCTGGCGCGCAAGCTCGAAGCGGGCACGGTCTGGGTCAACCGCTACAGCCGCTCGCGCGACCACATCCTGCCGACCGGCGGCTACAAGCGCTCCGGCATCGGCAAGGACCTTGGCCGCGACACCTATCTCGCCAACCGCAGGACCAAGAGCGTCCTGGTCAGCCTGTGAAGGGATGCCGATGAAATCCTACTCGATCGCCCTGATACCCGGTGACGGCATCGGCCGCGATGTCACCGCCGCCGCCTGGACTGTGCTGGAGACTGCGGCCAAACAGGACGGCTTTGCCCTGACGGGCACCGAGTTCCCCTGGTCCTGCCGCTTCTACAAGGAAACCGGCCGCATGATGCCCGAGGACGGCATCGAGACCTTGCGCGGCTTCGACGCCATCCTTCTCGGTGCGGTCGGCTGGCCGGCGGAGGTGCCGGATTCGGTCTCGCTGCACGGCCTGCTGCTGCCGATCCGCAAGGCATTCGTGCAATACGCCAACATCCGGCCACACCGCCTGCTGCCTGGGGTCAAGGGACCGCTGCGAGCGGAGAGTTTCGACATCCTGTGTATCCGCGAGAACACCGAGGGCGAATATTCCGGCGCCGGCGGGCGCGTGCACCAGGGCACTTTGGACGAGGTTGCGGTGGAGACATCGATCTTCACCCGCGCCGGCGTCGAGCGCATCCTGCGCTTCGGCTTCGAGCAGGCGCGATCACGGCGGGGCAAGCTTGCTTCCGTCACCAAGTCCAACGCGCAGAAATACTCGATGGTGTTCTGGGACGAGGTCACCCGCAAGCTTGCGGGGGATTATCCGGACGTCGAGGTGACCAGCTATCATGTCGATGCGCTCGCGGCGCGCATGATCATGGCGCCGGAGAGCCTCGACGTGCTCGTCGCTTCCAACCTGTTCGGCGACATCCTGACCGACATCGGCGCGGCGATCCAGGGCGGGCTCGGCTATGCCGCCTCCGCCAACATCAATCCCGACCGTTCGGCGCCGTCGATGTTCGAGCCGGTCCACGGCTCGGCGCCCGACATTGCCCATCTCGGCATCGCCAACCCGATCGCCACCATCTGGTCCGGCGCCATGATGCTCGATCATCTCGGCGAAAAGGCTGCCGCCGGCCGCATGATGAAGGCGCTCGAGGCGACAACCGCGCGAGGCATTGGAACCAGCCCCGGCAAGGATCGCACACAAGCCATCACCGCTGCCGTCGTCGCGGCGCTCACCTGATTGCAAGGTCGTTTTCGATGAGAAACCTGAAAGACAAAAGCCTCTTCCGCGAAGCCGGTTTGATCGGCGGCGAATGGGTCATCGCCGACTCCGGCAAGACGGTCGATGTCATCGATCCGGCGACCCAGGCCGCGATCGGCACCGTGCCCGACATGGCCGCTCCGGAGACCCGCGCGGCCATAGACGCCGCGGCTGCTGCCTATGGGGATTGGAAGAAGAAAACCAACGCCGAGCGCGCTGCCCTCCTGGAGGCCTGGCATGGGCTGATGCTGGCGCATCTGGACGATCTTGCGCTGATCCTGACGACGGAACAGGGCAAGCCGCTGGACGAGGCCAAAGGCGAGATCCGCTACGGCGCCTCCTTCGTCAAATGGTTCGCCGAGGAAGCACGCCGCATCAACGGCCACACCATCCCCTCGCCGACGCAAGACCGCCGCATCATCGTGCTGAAGGAACCGGTCGGCGTGTGCGGCATCATCACGCCGTGGAATTTTCCCAATGCGATGATCACCCGCAAGGTCGCGCCGGCGTTGGCCGCAGGCTGCACGGTGGTCATCAAGCCGTCAGAATTCACGCCTTATTCGGCGCTGGCGCTCGGCGTGCTTGCCGAGCGGGCGGGCATTCCCGCCGGGGTCATCAACATCGTCACCGGCATGCCGGCCGAGATCGGCAACGAGATCATGGCGAACGAGACGGTGCGCAAGATCTCCTTCACCGGCTCGACGCGGGTCGGCTCGCTGCTGATGCGCGGCGCGGCCGACAGCGTGAAGCGACTCAGCCTGGAGCTCGGCGGCAATGCCCCCTTCATCGTCTTCGACGACGCCGACCTCGATCTCGCCGTTGAGGGCGCGCTGGTCTCAAAATTCCGCAATGGCGGCCAGACCTGCGTTTGCGCCAACCGCATCATCGTCCAGGCCGGTGTCTACGAGACCTTCGCCGCCAAGCTATCCGCCCGCGTCAACGCCATGATGGTCGGGCCCGGCACGCAGCCCGGCGTCGCCATCGGACCGATGATCAACATGGCGGCGGTCGAGAAGATCAACCGCCACGTCGAGGACGCGCTCGCCAAGGGCGCGACGATCATCACCGACAAGCCGGCGCTGCCTCAGGGTCCTCAATATGTCGCGCCGCTGGTGCTGAGCGGCGCCACGAAGGATATGCAGCTTGCCGGCGAGGAAACCTTCGGCCCGGTCGCGCCGCTTTTCCGCTTCGAGACGGAGGAAGAGGCAATCGCGCTGGCCAACGGCACGCCTTACGGACTTGCGTCCTACTTCTATACCGAGAATTTGAAACGCGCCTGGCGCGTCGGCGAGGCGCTGGAGTTCGGCATGGTGGGGCTCAACACCGGCTCGGTCTCGATGGAGGTGGCCCCCTTCGGCGGCGTCAAGCAGTCCGGCCTCGGACGTGAGGGCGCGCAAGCCGGCATCGAGGAATATCTCGAGATGAAGAGCTTTCATATGGGAATAGGGGAGTAGGGGAGTAAGCAGTAGTGAATGAGCGCCTGTACCCTACTCCCCTACTCCCCTACTCCCCTACTCCCCTACTGCCTCATTGTATCCGGTCGAGCGCCTTGTAGTAGAGGCCGACCATCGGCAGGAACCAGGGCTTGCCGGAATAGCCGGGAATCGAAGGCCACTCCAGTCCCTTCAGCGGATTGCGGTCTTCGCGGCCCAGCATGGCATCGGCCAGGATCATTCCTAGATGGGTGGAAAGCTGCGCGCCGTGGCCGGAATAGCCCATCGCGTACCAGACGCCGTCATGGTAACCAGCCCGCGGAAAACGGTCCTTGGTCATGTCGACCAGCCCGCCCCAGCAGTAGTCGATCTCGACCTTGGCGAGCTGGGGGAAGATTGCTGCAAGGCCAGCCTGCAAGATCTGTCCGCTCCTGGCGTCGGAGCGCTGGTCCGATGTCGCCGAGAAGCGCGCGCGGCCGCCGAAGATGAGGCGTCGGTCCGGTGAAAGCCGGAAGTAGTTGCCAATGTTCATCGAGGTCACGCATGTCCGGTTGCCGGGCATGGTCGCGGCGATCTCGGCATCGCTTAACGGCCGCGTGGCGATGATGAAGCTGCCGACGGAGATGATCCGGCGGCGGAAATAATTGAAATTCGGCGCGGTGTAGGCGCCGGTCGCCACCAGCACGTTGTCGGCGCTGATCTTGCCGCGCGAAGTGGTCAATTCATGCCTGCTACCGGCCTGCTTGCGGTCGGTCACTGCCGCGTTCTCGTGGATCACGGCACCGTGGCACGTGGCGGCCATGGCCAAGCCTGCCACATAGCGGCCCATATGCATCATGGCGCTCTTCTTCGACAGCATCGCGCCATGGAAGGGCGAACCGATCTCGGACTTGAGATCCGCCGCCGACAGCAGCTCCGTGTCCGGATCCACCTCGGCATGGACGGCCTCGAAGTTGCGGGCGATCGCTTCGAAATGCTGCGGCTTGGAGGCGAGCTTCAGCTTGCCCGCGCGGCGGAAGTTGCAGTCGATGCTTTCCTCGGCGACCAGCGCCTCGATGGTATCGACGGAGTCGTCGAGCGCTCGGTACAGCGCGATTGCGCGTTCCTTGCCGAGTTCCGCCTTGGCCGAGAGGAAGCTATGGGCGAGGCCATTGTTCAGGTGCCCGCCATTGCGCCCGGATGCGCCACAGCCCACCCGCTCCGCCTCCAGCACCGCCACCTTCGCGCCGGCCTTCGCCAGTTGGCGGGCGGCGGCGAGACCGGTGAAGCCGCCGCCGATGATGGCGGCATCGTAGTGCCCCTCGACCGGGCCTTGCGCCCCGCCGGTAAAGACGGGAGCCGTGTCGTGCCAGTAGGAGACGAACCTCATCGGCAATCCGCCCTGTTTCAGAGACCGACCACGCCTGGAAGACCCGAAATGTCTGATATCTCGACATAGCCGTAGTACGGGTTGGCCGGTTCGTGCCCGCGGTTGACCCAGACCTTGTTCTTGATGCCGAGATCATGGGCCGACATCAGGTCGTAGCGGAATGACGACGAGCAGTGAAGGATGTCTTGCGGACCGCAGCCCAGCCTGTCGAACATATATTCGAAGGCCTTGAAGCGCGGCTTGTAGGCCTGTGCCTGCTCGGCCGTGTAGACGGCATGGAATGGCGCGCCGAGCTTCTCGACATTGGACATGATCTGCGCGTTCATGGCGTTGGACAGGATGACCAGCGGAATTTCCTTGGCGACTTTCGCCAGGCCGGCCGGAACGTCGGCATGCGGCCCCCAGGTCGGCACGCGCTTATAGACCATCCTGGCGTCGTCCGGGCTGAAGGCAACGCCGTTGCGCTTGCAGGTGCGCTCGAGCGCATTGTGGATCACGTCGGCATAACGCTTCCAGTCGCCCAGGATCTCATCCAGCCGGTACGCCGCGAAATTCTTGATGAACTCCTGCATGCGCGGCTCGTCGAGCCGGCTGCCGTAGAGGTCGCGTGCGGCTTCCGCCATCTGGAAATTGGTCAACGTGCCGTAGCAGTCGAAGGTGATGTATTTGGGCCTGAAGGAAGCCATGTCCGTCGATCTCCGGTGGAAGCACATCCGCGTTCGGATGAATTCATCATAGGACGGCAGAAGGCGGCCGACCTGACCGAAATCGGCGTCCCGAAAGCAGAAAGTTCCGTATCCGCCATCCGGTTTGGCACGCTGTAGCATCTGGTGTGGCGATTACGTCGTCGCGCGAGACGTGAAGCGCGTCCGCCGCGGCGGGCGCGCCAGCACAAGATGCGGCGCATGCCTCGCGCTACGGCGAAAGATACTGTCCAAGCCAAAGCCTTCAGACGATCTGCGGCGCGCCGATGGCCGAGACTTGATCAGCAGACGGAAGGATGCCTCATGCAGCAGGGCGAGATCGAACTCCAGGCCTTCGGGCCGGACCATATAGAGGGTGCGGTAGCGCTTTCTCGCCAGGAGAATTGGCCGCATCGCGCGCAGGACTGGCAGATGGCGCTGCAGCTCTCGAGCGGCGCTGTCGCGCTCGACGACCAGGGCCGTGTCACCGGCACCATCCTGGTAACGCCCTATGGCAATGATTGCGCCATGATCAACATGGTGATCGTCGACAGGAATGTGCGGGGCCAGGGGCTCGGGCGCCGACTCATGGATCAGGCGATCGCCCTTGCCGGCGACCGTCCGCTGCGGCTCGTCGCGACGGCCGATGGCGAGCCGCTCTATGAAAAGCTCGGCTTCGTGCGCTCCGGTGCGATCCTGCAGCATCAGGGGAAAGTGACGGAGCTTGACGCGCCCGACGGCGTTGAAGCCGCAAGCATTGGCGATCTGCCGGAAATCAAAGCGCTCGATCGCGACGCTTATGGCGCCGACCGGGAAGCCCTGATCGATGCGCTGGCCGAGCGCGGCCACTTCGCAATCATCCGCCGCAACGGCGCCATCGAGGCCTATGCCGCGATCCGTCCTTTCGGGCGCGGCGAAGTGATCGGCCCGGTCATCGCGGGAAGCGCCGAGGCCGCGAAAGACCTGATCAGCTTTTTCGCCGCGCCGCGCGGCGGCGCCTTCCTGCGCGTGGATACCGACAGCCGGACCGGTATCGATGGCTGGCTCACCGAAATCGGCCTCGTCCATGT
>NZ_RZSG01000292.1:0-6815 GCF_003997725.1 Mesorhizobium sp. M4A.F.Ca.ET.050.02.1.1 | reverse complement strand
GTGGTCGAGCGCTCCGGCGTCCTCAACCTCGGCGTCGAGGGCATGATGATCATGGGCGCCGTCGGCGGCTTCGGCGCCGGCTATCTCACCGGTTCGCCCTGGATCGGCCTGCTCGCCGCGATCGCCGTGGGGTCGCTGTTCTCGCTGCTGTTTGCCGTCATGACGCTGTCGCTGGCCACCAACCAGGTGGCGACCGGCCTGTCGCTGACATTGCTCGGCCTCGGTCTCTCCGGCATGATGGGAACGAGTTTCGTCGGCCAGCCCGGCCAGCGCCTGCCCAATCTCGACATTCCCGGCCTGAGCTCGATCCCGGTCGTCGGCAAGCTCATCTTCGGCCAGGATCCGGTCTTCTACATCTCGATCGCGCTGACCGCCGCCGTCACGTGGTTCCTGTTCAGGACCCGCACCGGTCTGACGCTCCGCTCGATCGGCGACAGCCACTCTTCGGCGCATGCGCTGGGCATCCACGTCATCCGCTACCGCTATCTGGCGGTGATCTTCGGCGGCGCCTGCGCCGGTCTTGCGGGCGGACACCTGTCGCTGGTGTACACGCCGCAATGGGTGGAGAACATGACCGCGGGGCGCGGCTGGATCGCGCTGGCGCTGGTGGTGTTCGCCTCCTGGCGGCCGTGGCGGGTGCTGGCCGGCGCCTACATCTTCGGCGCGGTGTGGATCGGCCAGCTTCATGCACAGGCTTTTGGCATTCCGATACCGTCGCAGATGCTTTCTTCGCTGCCCTATCTGGCAACCGTCGTGGTTCTCGTTCTAATCTCGCGCAACAAGCGTCTGACGATGATGAACACGCCGGCTTCCTTGGGGCAGCCATTCGTTCCGGATCGTTGACAACAAACAAAAAGACGGGAAGCTCCAAGGCTTAACTCAGAGAGGTAACACGATGAAAAAATTGCTTATTGCCCTGATGACCACGACCGCGGCCATTTCGCTGGCGGCAACGGCCGAAGCCGCCGACAAGCTCAAGGCGTGCTGGGTCTATACGGGCCCGATCGGCGACTTCGGCTATTCCTACCAGCACGACCAGGGCCGCCTCGAGGTGGAGAAGGCGCTCGGCGACAAGGTCGAGACCGCTTATCTGGAGAACGTCTCGGAAGGCCCCGACGCCGACCGCGCCTTCGAGCGCCTGGCGCGCGAAGGCTGCAAGCTCATCTTCGGCACCTCCTTCGGCTTCATGGATGCCGAAGTGAAGGTGGCCAAGAAATTCCCGAAGGTGATGTTCGAGCACGCCACTGGCTACAAGACCGGCGACAATCTCGGCATCTACAATGCGCGCTTCTATGAAGGGCGCTACGTCCTCGGCCAGATCGCCGCCAAGGAATCGAAGGCCGGCGTCGCCGGCTACATCGTGTCCTTCCCGATCCCCGAAGTGGTGATGGGCATCAACTCCTTCATGCTCGGCGCGCAGTCGGTCAACCCGAACTTCAAGGCCAAGATCGTCTGGGTGAACTCGTGGTTCGATCCGGGCAAGGAAGCCGACGCCGCCAAGGCGCTGTTCGACCAGGGCGCAGACATCATCGTCCAGCACACCGATTCCACCGCCGCGCTGCAGGTGGCGGAGGAGCGCAAGCTGCACGGATTCGGCCAGTCCTCGGACATGATCAAGTTCGCGCCGAACGCGCAGCTCACCTCGCTTACCGACGAATGGGGGCCGTACTACATCAGCCGCGTCCAGGCTGCCATCGACGGCACCTGGAAGCCGGACAATGTATGGCTGGGCATCAAGGACGGCGCCGTCAAGCTTGCGCCGTTCACCAACATGCCCGACGACGTCAAGGCGATGGCCGAGGCGACCACCAAGAAGATCGCCGATGGCTGGAACCCCTTCACCGGGCCGATCGCCAAGCAGGACGGCTCGCCCTGGTTGAAGGACGGCGAAGTCGCAGACGACGGTACGCTGCTCGGCATGAATTTCTACGTCAAGGGCGTCGACGACAAGCTGCCGCAGTAAGCGACGGTCGGACATTGAAATGAAAGGCCGCCCTCGGGGCGGCCTTTCATTTGCCGCATATTTTGCGTCAGACCGCCGAGCCGTAGAGATCGTAGGCGTCGGCGCGATCGACCTTGACCGTAACGATGTCGCCGGCGCGCAGCGGACGGCGTGACTGGATGTGCACCGAGCCGTCGATCTCCGGTGCGTCATATTTGGTGCGGCCCTTGGCCGACATTCCGTGCGCCTCGTCGATCAGCACCGGCAGGCGCTTGCCGACCTTCTTGGCGAGCTGCGTGGCCGAGATCTTCTGCTGGCGCTGCATGAAGCGATGCCAGCGCGCTTCCTTGATCTCCTGCGGCACCTGCTCGAGGCCGAGATCGTTGGAGCGCGCCCCCTTGACCGGCTCGTATTTGAAACAGCCTGCGCGGTCGATCTTCGCCTCGTCCAGCCAGTCGAGCAGCATCTCGAAATCCTCATCCGTCTCGCCCGGAAAGCCGACGATGAAGGTGGAGCGGATGGCGAGATCCGGGCAAGTCTCGCGCCAGCCGCGGATGCGCTCAAGCGTCTTTTCGCCATGCGCTGGCCGGCGCATGTTCTTCAGCACCTGCGGCGAGGCATGCTGGAACGGGATGTCGAGATAGGGAAGGATCTTACCGTCCGCCATCAGCGGAATGACGTCGGCGACATGCGGGTAGGGATAGACATAGTGCATGCGGATCCAGATGCCGAGCTTGCCGAGTTCTTCGGCCAGGTCGAGGAACTTCGCCTTGACCTCGCGGTCGCCGAATATGCTGGTCTGGTACTTGATGTCTATGCCGTAGGCGCTGGTGTCCTGCGAGATGACGAGGATTTCCTTCACGCCAGCCTTGGCCAGCTTCTCGGCCTCGCGCAAAACGTCGGCCGCCGGTCGTGAGACGAGGTCGCCGCGCAGCGCTGGGATGATGCAGAAGGTGCAGCGGTTGTTGCAGCCTTCGGAGATCTTGAGATAGGCGTAGTGGCGCGGCGTGAGCTTCACGCCTTGCGGCGGCAGAAGGTCGATATAGGGATCGTGGCTGGGCGGGGCCGCCTCGTGCACCGCTGCCATGACGCTCTCATAGGCTTGCGGCCCGGTGATCGCCAGCACATTGGGGTGCTTCTCGCGGATGACCTCGGGCTCGGCGCCAAGGCAGCCGGTGACGATGACACGGCCATTCTCGGACAGCGCCGAGCCGATGGCGTTGAGCGACTCGTCGCGCGCGGAATCGAGGAAGCCGCAGGTGTTGACCACGACGAGATCGGCCCCGTCATGCTTGCGCGCGATCTCGTAGCCTTCCGCGCGCAGCCGCGTGATGATGCGCTCGGAATCGACGAGCGCCTTCGGGCATCCAAGACTGACGAAACTGACGCGAGGGGCAGACATAAGCTTTTCCGGGCTTTTCGGGATCGGCGGCGCAATACCACACTAATTGCGGCATTGGTATGGGCAACGGCTGCGGCGAAACACAACCGTCGTTGTTCCGCCTGCCGCTGGCGCCGATCGTCAACTTACCGCTGCATTGACATGCGGCCACACTTCCATCGCGCCCCGATAGACCATGTCGACTGCCACATAGAGGATGATCGCCAGGCCGATATAGGCAATCCAGCGATAGCGATGCAGCAGCCTGGCGATGAAGCTCGCGGCAAGGCCCATCAAGCCGATCGACAGCACGAGACCGATGACCAGCACCCAGAAATGATCGCGCGCCGCACCGGCGACCGCCAGCACGTTGTCGAGCGACATCGACACGTCGGCGACGACGATCTGCAGCGCCGCCTGGCCAAGCGTCTTGCGCGGCGCCTTGCCGGCGATCTTGCTGTCCCTGTCGAAGTCGGTATTGGACAGTGCCTCCGTCGCCTCCTCCTCGTCGGCATGAGAGGTGCGCAACTCGCGGTACATCTTCCAGCACACCCACAAGAGCAGGATGCCGCCGGCGAGCAGCAGGCCGACGATAGCCAACAGCTTGACGGTTACCGCGGCAAACAGGATGCGCAGCACGGTCGCTGCCAGCACGCCGATGAGGATCGCCCTCTTGCGCTGCTCGGTGGGCAGGCCGGCGGCCGCCAGCCCGATGACGATCGCATTGTCGCCGGCCAGCACAAGATCGATGGCAATGACCTGGAGAAGGGCGGTCAAGCTTGCGGCGCTGAAAATGTCCATCGGCTGGAGGCCCTTTGCTGTTCGCCGAGTGTCGGTCGTCGAATATCCAGACGCCCTAACGTGTATGGTTCGTGTGCGTCAAGTGACCGGCCGGAACAAGCGCGGCAAGCCGACTTTTTTCGACAGGCGAGTGATCGGTTCGGGTCAAAATGGCAGGTCGCCGACAGGCCGGCGCAAGTGCGTCGTGGCTCTAGTCGTAGAGATTGTACTTCGCCCAATCGGTTTCCGGGATCTCGTCGCCGATCCGGTAACGCAGCTGCAGGACCTGCATGTGGTCCGGCGCGGTCTGGCACTTGAACTTCAACCGATACCATTGCCCCTTGCTGCGGAAGGCCGCGCCCGGGCTCCGGATCGCGTCGGCGCTCATCTCCGGCGTAGCAAAGGCGTAGGCGACCACTCGGTCGGCCTTGTATTTGTGGTCGTCGTGGGTGATCCGATCGAGCACTTCCGCATCGCAGCGCTGTTCGAGCCGGGTCTGTGGATCGAGTTTCAGGAGGCCGGCGCGCAGCGCGTTGTCCATCGCATAGGCCGGCCATGCCAGCGTCAAGGACGCCAAAACCAAGAGGCAGAGCTTTTTCATCGGCGGGAGAAGCAGCATATTTTGTCTGAGAAATCAACCAGACCGCGGTCGGACGGCGGGCGTAGCCCTCACACGCTACTGCGGTATCTGGGCCTTTTTGCCTGTATGTGAGATGCGTCACATCGTCCAGGCTGGCGGTGCTGAAGAGTGTTTTCTCGATCCATGACGACGATACTGGAGGCGGCGATGCGCGCGACCATTTCGATCCTCGTTCTGGCGGCGTCGTTGATGCCTCCGGCCTCGCTTGCCGACCCGGTGCAATCGTCGGAAGACATCATCAAGTTTTTCGCCAGCACAGCCCAGCTCGGCCAGTCGCGCGGAATATGCGTCGGCGCCGCAGACGAATGTGACGGCAAGGCGGACGCGCCGGCGCCGGCCGGCCTGGATATGCTGGTCAATTTCAATCTCGATTCCGCCGAACTCATGCCGGACGCCCGGGCCAAGCTTGGCGAATTTGCCAAGGCGCTGAAGGACAATCGCCTGAAGAGCCAGAACTTCGTCGTCGAAGGCTATACTGACGCCTCCGGCTCGCCCACCTACAACAGGGGACTTTCGGAACGCCGCGCCCAGTCGGTGACCGCATTCCTGCTGTCGAACGGCATCGAGCCGTCGCGCATCACGTCCGTTGGCCTTGGCGCAACCCTTCCGCGGGTGGCCAATCCCTACGATCCGGTCAACCGCCGCGTCGAGATGCGCATGAACACCCAGTAGATCGCGTGATCTTGCTAGAACACGCCGCCGATGCCGATCCCACCGCTGATGTCGGGGGGAGGAGCGGCCGGACGCGAGGACTGCGGCTTCGAGGACCTTGCGGCCTTTCGGCTGGTCGCCGCCTTGCCGCGCGCAGGGGCGGCATCCGACGATATCCTGGCCGGCTTGGTCCTTTGCACGACGACCGGATCCTTGCACACGCGGCCCGA
Source organism: Mesorhizobium sp. M4A.F.Ca.ET.050.02.1.1 (assembly GCF_003997725.1). Classification (NCBI taxonomy): domain Bacteria; kingdom Pseudomonadati; phylum Pseudomonadota; class Alphaproteobacteria; order Hyphomicrobiales; family Phyllobacteriaceae; genus Mesorhizobium; species Mesorhizobium sp. M4A.F.Ca.ET.050.02.1.1. The sequence goes on along the minus strand of NZ_RZSG01000292.1, from coordinate 1,191 downwards.
CTGCAAGAACAGGTCGCCCAGCAGTTCGACGGTGGGTTCAGTCGTCGATGCCGTGCGCCGGGTGTTCTTGTAGTAGCTGGTGACGGCGCGGACGGAGCCCTTGCCCCAATTTCCGTCGACGCTCGTGCGGTAACAGCCCAGGCGACGCAGCTCTGTCTGGATACTGCGCGCGAGATCGGTGGCCTTTTCCGGGTCCGGCTCGCCGGCCGACTTGCCGACGATCAGTGTTTCGAGGCCGGAGACTACGCTTTCCTTCGCGCCGTCGAGGCTGGCGACCTGCGTCCCGGCAGGCTTGGCCGAGGGATCCGACGGCGGTGTGATCTCGACCGACCGCAATGTCTGGCCGACGATGATCACCGCGGTCTGCAGGTCGTTGGAAGCAAGCTCGACCTGCAGCTTCTCCTTGGCGACCGGATCCGACAGGATGCGCGACAGGCTGGCGCTCAACTGGGTCGGATCGAGCACCTGCTGTTCGGTGAAGTAGAATTGCTCGCGCAGATTCGACTGATCCCACGGCACCTGACGACCGAGCGTGAGCGCCTCGGTCTCGTTGCGCACGCGTATCATCATGTCGGAAATGCTGAGCCCCGGGATTTCGATGTTCTGCAACAGGGCCGTGGTGAAGGGGCTGTTGTCGCCGGCTCCATCGACCGTGGTGTTGCCGGGCTGGGTCGCAAAGGCGACGAAAATGTTCTCGCCCACCTCGACCTGCGCGAGGCCATCGGCGGTGCTGGCACCTTCGCCCACCGGGTTGTTCCGGCAGGCGTCGAGGAAGATGAAGGTTTGCCGCTCACGGCTGGCAAATTTGGCGATCACATCATTGAGCCTGATCGCGCGCGCGGTCAGCTGCTCCAGGTTTTGCGCGTCGGGCGTGTCGACTGGCAAAAGATAGTTCTCGCCCTGAAGCTGGACGCCGTGGCCAGCGTAGAAAATGAGCACCGCGTTGGCGCCGGCAAGCTTGCCGGTGGCTTCCTGAAACAGCCTGGCAAATCCTTCCGCCGAAAGATCGGTGCCGGTGAGCACGTCGAAGTTCAGCCTTCTCAGGCTCTCGGAAAGTCTTCTGGCGTCGTTGTCGGCGTTGGCAAGGTGGGGGAGGCGTGCGCTTTGGTAGTTGGAATTGCCTATTACGATTGCCAGCCGCTTGGCGGGCTGGAGCGTCGGTTCTTCCACGGCGGCCGCCCAAACGCCTAT
>NZ_RZSG01000291.1:0-6820 GCF_003997725.1 Mesorhizobium sp. M4A.F.Ca.ET.050.02.1.1 | reverse complement strand
GTCGAGCGGATTGGCAGTCGGATCGGGAATGATGCGCGCGGCGGTGCCGGGTAGACCCTGCAGCGCGTCCTTCCACAGATTGAGCGCCGCTTCCTCGCGCCGACGTATGCCGGCATGGTCGCGCTTCTCCCAGGCTTCCAGCGCCGCCATCGTGCCGGCGATGCTCTCCTTGCCGACCTTCATGGCTCGCGCAACACCGCGGTTCTGCAAATAGGCCGTGCGCACCAGATTCTTGCGGCCGGTGACGATGCCGCTGGTCGGGCCCGAGAGGAATTTGTGACCGCTGTAAACGACGATGTCGGCGCCACGCGCCAGGAAGCTGCGCAGATCGTATTCGGAAGCGGCGTCCACGATCACCGGCACGCCCTTGGCGTGGCAGATATCGCAGAACTCCTCCAGCGACAGCATGCCGTACTGCACGGTGTGATGGGCGACGACGTAGAGGGCGGCCGCCGTGCGCTCGTTGATCGCCTCGCGCACATGATAGTCCTGCGTGACGCTGACGGTGCCCGCCGGGACGACCCTTGCGCCGGCCACCCGGATCGACTGGTCGATCGGCGCGCCGTAGTTGACGATGTGGCCGAGCTGGATAACGACCTCCGACTTGAGGCCCTCGGTGTCGTCGGGCAGCCGCTCGATCGCCAGAAGGTTGGTGCCGGTCATCGCGCCGGCGATCGCCATTGTGATGCCTGAGGCGCAGCAGGCGGTGATGAAGCCGGCTTCGCCGCCGGTCAGCCGCGTGATGACCGTGCTGGCAGCGCGCTGCAGGTCGTCCATCTCCACCCATTGCGAGGCGATCTCGGCCATCGCGGCGATCGCTTCCGGAACGATGATCGAGGCGCCGAGCGTCGTCATCGTGCCGGAGACGTTGATGATCGGGCGCAGGCCGAGACGTTCGCGGATTGTCATGTTGGAGATCGTCATCTCTGGAATCCCATCTTGAAAAGACCTCAGGCGGCGATTTCGACCACCGCCTCGATTTCGACCGTGATGTTGCCCGGCAGCGAGCCGACGCCGATCGCCGAGCGCGCGTGCCCGCCGATCCTATCAAAGACGTTGGCGAAAAGATCGGAGCAGCCATTCACCACCTTCGGGTGGTCGCTAAAGGTCGGCGTGGCGTTGACGAAGCCGAGCAGCTTGACGACGCGCACGATGCGGCCGAGGTCGCCGGCGGCCGCATGCATGACAGCCAGCAGGTTAAGCCCGGTGAGGCGGGCATGCTGATAGGCCTCCTCGACGGTGACATCCTCGCCGACCTTGCCGGTGCAGAGCGTACCGTCGGACCGCAGGGGCCCCTGTCCGGAAAGGAAGATCAGCCGGCCGGCCTCGGCATGGGTGACGAAGTTGGCGATGGGCGTCGGCGGCTCGGGCAGCTGGAGGCCGAGTTCGGCGAGCCGGATGTAAGGCGTCATGTATTCTCCTTGCGGCGGCTCTTTGTTCTACGCAACTCCAGACGGAAAACCGCTTACACTTTTCCTGGAGTTGCTTTGGGTCGCTGCCCGATGTCAGAACTGCGAGGCGCGGAAGCGCGCCAGGAAGCTGCGGAGGCGCTCGTTGGAGGTCTCCGCCGCCAGGATCTCCTTCGGCGGGCCAACGGCGCTGACACCGCCATCGGCCATGAAGACGATGCGGCTCGAAGCGTCGCGGGCGAAGGCCATCTCATGCGTCACCATCAGCATGGTCATGCCGTCCTCGGCGAGCCTGCGCACGACGGCCAGCACTTCGCCGACCAGCTCCGGATCGAGCGCCGAGGTGATCTCGTCGAGAAGCAGGATCTTCGGATCCATCGCCACGGCGCGCGCAATGCCAACGCGCTGCTGCTGGCCGCCGGACAGTTCGGCCGGCAGGCTGTCGGCCTTGTGGGCGAGACCGACGCGGCCGAGCCAGTGCTCGGCAATGGTGCGCGCCTCGGCTTCGCTCTTCTTCCGCACTTTGGTGAGGCCGAGCATGATGTTGCCGGCCGCCGTCAGATGCGGGAACAGGTTGAAGCTCTGGAACACCATGCCGGTCTCGGCGCGCATGGCGGCGAGATCGCGCTCGCCGCGGCGCTGGCGCGTTCCAGTTTCGCGGTAGCCAACCTCTCTGCCGTCAATACGGATCGAGCCGCTGTCGTAGCTTTCGAGGAAGTTGACGCAGCGCAGCAGAGTGGTCTTGCCGCTGCCGGAGGGCCCGACGATGGTCACCACTTCGCCGCGCGCGACCTCGAGGCTGACGGAGCGGAGCACTTCGACGGGACCGAAGGCCTTGGAGACATCGCGGACTTCGAGCAGCGCGGGACTGGCGTTCGAGGCGTCGGACATCATGCTATTCCCTAATGAAGGAGAAGCGCCGTTCCAGCCGCCGGCTGGCGAGCGAAAGGGCGTAGTTGACCGCGAAGTAGACCAGCGCGCCGAGGATATAGAGCGGCATCGCTTCATAGGTGCGGCCGATGACCTGGTTGATCGCCTGCATCAGGTCGGTGATGCCGAGCAGCGAGACCAGCGCGCTGCCCTTGACCGCGTCGGTGACGCCATTGATCCAGGGCGGCAGGAAGCGCCTGAAGGCCTGCGGAAAGATGACGTAGGTCAGCTGCTGGCGGAAGGTCAGCCCGATCGCCATCGCCGCTTCGGACTGGCCCTTGGGGATTGAGGCGACGGCGCCGCGCAGATATTCGACGACCTGCGCCGTCTTGAACAGCGTGAGCGCCAGCACCGCGGCCCAGAAGGACTGCAGGTGAAGCCCGATCGCGGGCAGGCCGTAATAGACAAAGAACATCAACACCAAAATCGGGATGCCGCGGATGGTGTCGCTGAAGATGCGCACCGCCCAGCGCAGCGGGGCGGGGCCATAGACCAGGCCGACGCCGAGCGCGACACCGGCGATAAGCGAAAGCACCACGACCAGCAGCGACACCCACAGGGTGATGGCGAAGCCCTGGGCGAGGAACGGCACGGCGTAGAGGATCTGGCTCAGCATGTCAGCGTGCCGCCCTGAACCGGCGCTCGACGAGCCTGAGCGCGAAAAGCAGCGCATAGCCGGTCACCAGATACATGGCCGTGGTGACCAGGTAGACCTCGACGATGCGGAAGGTGTTGAAGTTGATCCACTGGGCGCCGTAGGTGAGCTCGGGCACCGAGATGACCGAGGCGATCGAGGTGTCCTTGAACAGCGAGATGAAGGTGTTGGAGAGCGCCGGCAGCGTGATGCGCAGCATCGTCGGCAGACGCACATGCAGCAGCCGCTGCCATGGGGTCAGGCCGATCGCCTTGCCGGCATCGAGTTGGCCGCGCGGCACGGCCTCGAGGCCGGAACGGAAGACTTCGACCAGGTAGGCGCCGCTATAGACCGACAGTGTCAGGACAAACGAGGTCGGCGCGCTGTAGGCGATATCGATCACAGTCGGCAGACCGTAGAAGACCAGATAGACCAGCAGGATCAGCGGCACGTTGCGGATGAACTCGACATAGGCGGCGATGATCGCCCGCACCGTGCGTCCGGCCGAAACGTACCAGACCGCCAGCACCAGCCCGATGACGATGCCGATGGCGATCGAGATGACGGCAAGCTCGAGACTGAGCAGCAGCCCGCCCCACAGCTTGTCGAAATGGCGCCAGATCAGGTTGAAATTGAGCGCGTAGCCCATATGCGTTGGCCTCAAAATATCCGGCGCGGCGCGAAGAGGCCGCGCCGCGCTGGGAGGGGATGGAAGGGTGCCGGAAACACCCTTTCCCCGAACGGCATCAGATGACCGGGAAGCCCGGATGACGCGCCGGCGGCTCCAGCCCGAAATAGTCCTTGAAGGCGGCGTCGTAGAGCGCCGTTTCGTGGCCGAACATGGCGATGGTGAAGGTCTGGTTGACAAAGGTCAGCCAGTCGAGATCGCCCTGCCGAAGCGCGGCGCCGTAGAGCATCGAGTACCAGCTCTTGCCGGCGTCGAAGTATTTGTCGGGATTGCGCGAGGCGAGCCAGCGCACAGTCGAGAGATCGACGGCGGCGGCGTCGACGCGCTTGGATTCCAGCGCCTGCAGCACGTTGGCCTGAGTGTCGATCTGCATCACCTGAGCCTGCGGCAGGGCGAAACGGACCGAGGTTTCGGCATCGACGTTCTGCAGGATCGAGACGCGGGTCGCCGAACCGGCGGCAAGCAATTTGTCGAAGGTCTTGTTTTCGGCTCCCGGCAAGGTCAGCAGGGCGACGCCTTCGACATAGTAGGGCCGCGAGAAGTTGATCAACTGCGAACGCTGGGCCGTCATGGTCATGAACTGGATGGTGATGTCCACCTTGTTGGTGGTAACGTTCGGAATGCGCTGCGCCGGGTCCTGCATGACGAACTCGACCTTGGTCGGATCGTCGAACAGGCCCTTGGCCAGGATCCGGCCCATGGTGATGTCCATGCCGACAAGCTCGCCGGCATCGTTCTCGAAATGCCAGGGCGCGTTGGTGCTGCCGGTGCCGACGATCAGCTTGCCGCGATCGAGCACCGTACGCAGCAAGCTGTCCGGCGCTGCCTGCGCGGCCGCCTTTTTCGCATCGACCGTCGCCGCCACGCTCATCACGCCGGCCGTTGCCAGTCCAGCCATTCCCAGTTTCAGAAATTCACGCCTTTTGGATGTGTCGTTCACGGCGACCTCCTTTCGTGTGTTCCCCTTTGCAGATACACGTGCATTCGATTTGATTGTCTCTTACAAAAGACACGTGTATCTTGTACAAGACAGATACTAGCACCGGAAATCAGCAATGCAAGATGGCAATGACGTCATGGATCGGCAGAGTCCGAACGAGGACAAGGTCTCACGCGAGAAAGGCCTCAACCGGGTGCTGGAGATCCTGGAGTACCTGCACACGACACAGCGCGCGATCGGCATCGGCGATCTCGCCAAGGGCGTGAACGCGCCGCGTTCGACCACCTATACGCTGGTGCGCTCGCTGGTCGACGCGGGGCTCCTGGAAATGGCCGGTGACGGCAACCGCGTCTATTTCGGCAAGAAGCTCTATCTCTATGGAATGGACTATGTGCGCGGCAACGACCTGCTGCGGAGGGGCCGCCAGGAGGTCGACAACCTGTCACAGGAGACGGGCGAGACATCCGAATTGTGCATGCTGCAGAGCGGCCGCTACACGATCATCCATTCCAGTCCCGGCACGAGGCCGTTCCGCATCAGCTCGGCCACCGGCCTGCAGATACCGCTCCCCTGGACCGCTTCCGGCAGGCTGCTGCTTGCGGGCTTCGAACGGGGCCGGATCGAAGCCATGATTACCGAGGGCGACCTCATTCTGCCGGACGGCCGCAAGCTCGAACTCGACGATTTCATCGACGACATCGGCAAGGCACGGGCCACGGGCTATTGCGTGACCTCAGGGCTCGTCGACGCCTACACCAAATGCCTGGCCGCGCCGGTTTTTTCGGCGCCGGGCAAGGTCGAGGCAACGATGTGCCTGGTCGTTCCGATAGACACATCCGAGGAGCGGACAGGCGAACTCATCGCCCTTCTGCGTGAGCGCGCGGCACGGCTGTCGATCGCGGCGTGAGCCGATCGGGCCGCGAGGCCCGGCCATCGGTCAGGCGATGATGTCGGGGATGATGCGATCTTCCAGCGCCATCAGCCGGTCCTTGAGGAAGAGTTTCTTCTTCTTCATGCGCTGAATCTGCAGGGGGTCGCAGCCGGTTGCGATCATCGCATTGATGGCGGCGTCGAAATCGGCGTGTTCCTGCTTCAGGCGGGAAAATTCGAGCCGGATCTCGGCCTGTTCCTGTTCGGACATTCTCTACCGTCTGCACGTCTGCGGCGCCCAAGAGATGGGCCTGATTGGGCGGGGCCGGTGGGGTTTTGCAACCGGCGCGCCGCTCATATCACATTTCACATTGTCGTGGAATGCTACCACAGGGTATTCGACATCGGGATTGGTTGGTGGCAAAGTGTCATCGTGCTGTCACAGATGCGGACTGGCGGTGGGCGCATTTTGGCGGCTGCAATCGAGGAAACCATGAAAGGGAGAACCAATCATGTCTCTTGCATCCCATCTTGATGAGTTGCAGCGGAAACACGGTGACATCGAACGCGAGCTCACCGATGCGATGAACCATCCATCGGTCGACGACCTCGAAATCGTGAATCTCAAGCGGCGCAAGCTGGCAATCAAGGACGAGATTGAAAAGCTGAAGGCGAAACCGACGACGCACTGACGCTCCTCTAACAAAAGCCGCGCCGCCTTCGGCGCGCGATCATCTTTCCGGTGGCAGTCCTGTCACCGGAGATGTTCTGTTTTTTGTCCCGACAGACGATCCGGTCGCTTCAGGCATGCGAATTGCGTGCATCGGGCGCCGTCTAGACTGCTCCCGCCATTCATCTCGACATGTGAATTGGCTCAGCAGTCGGCCACGGCGGTGCGCAACGGTCGCATCGCCGCCGCGCCGATTGCGGCTTTTCGCCCACCCATTGCCATTGACAAGCCATCTTTGCTCCTCCACCTCATGCCCGGACCCTTGAGCACGCTATGCTCTGAGCAAAAGGTGCCGGCATGACCGGATATTTTTCTTCCCCCTTCCCGCGCCGCGCATCGGTCGGCGTCGACGTTGGCGGCGTGATCGTCGGCGGCGGCGCGCCTGTCGTCGTGCAGTCGATGACCAACACCGACACTGCCGATGTCGATCAGACGGTCGCCCAGGTCGCGGCGCTGCACCGCGCCGGCTCCGAGATCGTGCGTATCACCGTCGACCGTGACGAAAGCGCCGCCGCCGTACCCGCCATCCGCGACCGGTTGGCGCGGCTCGGCATCAATGTGCCGCTGGTCGGCGATTTCCACTATATCGGCCACAAGCTGCTTGCTGACCATCCGGCCT
>NZ_RZSG01000290.1:0-6844 GCF_003997725.1 Mesorhizobium sp. M4A.F.Ca.ET.050.02.1.1 | reverse complement strand
CAATATCCCTTGCCCAGGTAAGTTTTATGTTGTCCGGCGATCCTTGGACGATTTTCACCGGAATATGCGCCCACTCGGCGATCGCGGCGTCGTCGGTGAAATCCGCCTTGCCAAGATGATGGGCCTTTTCATGCGCGGCAAGAAGCGGCCAGAAGGGAAAGCCCTGCGGCGTCTGGGCGGCATGCAGGCCGTTCCTCGATACGGTCTCCTCGATCATCCCGGCTGCCGACTCGCGCTTCAGCGTGTCGGCGACGGGCAGAGCGGGCAGCGCGCCCTGGCGTTCGCCGACGGCATCGATCGTGCGGTCGATGAGTCCGGCGTCGACAAAGGGGCGTACGGCGTCATGGACGAGCACGCGGCCTGGCGCGGCATCCCTGAGCGCCAGCAGACCCAGCCTGACAGAGGCCTGGCGCGAATCGCCGCCGGTGACCGTGATGACACGGTCCGCATCCGCACCCGCGACCTTTCGGAAAAGCTCGCCGTCGTCGGCGTGAATGGCCACCACGACCGGACCGGTCCTCGGGTGAGAGAGGAATGTCTCCAAGGTGCGCGCGATGACGGCGCGGCCGCCGATGCGTTGATATTGCTTCGGTCCATTGGCTTGCCCGGCGCGCGCGCCGCGCCCGGCCGCTACGATAACCACCGCGACCTTGTCATCGGCGCCCGAAGCCTGATTTTCGCTTGCGTCAGTCATTGCGATTGGCTTAGCGCACGATCCGCAAAAGTGTAATCGGTTTTCGGAAAAGATCGTGCGCCAATTGTGAATTCCAAAGCGACCTTTGCTTATCCCGAACGACGCATTGCGCTTTGCTGGCCGAAGGCCAGCTTTTTCCCAAATGCGCCTTGATTTGACGTCATTGCGCGTTGCACATTGCCTTGCTACTGGCTAGAGAATGTGCAGCAATCCGATATGCTTGGTTTTTGTGCATGCCCGAATTGACCAAATTGGCTCTGCCGCTCGACATTGGCGGCGTGATAATCCGTAATCGTGTCTTCCTCGCGCCGATGTCGGGAATAACCGACGAGGCGTTCCGGCAGCGCGCCCATCGGCATGGTGCCGGGCTGGTCGTGTCGGAAATGGTGGCGAGCGGAGAGCTTGCCAAAGGCAGGGCCGGCTGCGACCTGCGAATCCGCCATTCCGGGCTGCCGATCCACATGGTCCAGCTTGCCGGCCGCGAGGCGGCGCACATGGCCGAAGGCGCCCGGATCGCCGCGGGCGAGGGCGCCGACATCATCGATATCAACATGGGCTGCCCGGCCAAGAAGGTGACGGGCGGCTATGCTGGCTCAGCGTTGATGCGCGATCTCGATCACGCGCTGTCGCTGATCGAGGCGGTGGTCGGCGCCGTCGAGGTACCGGTGACCGTGAAGATGCGGCTTGGCTGGGACGAAAGCGCGCTCAACGCGCCTATGCTGGCGCGCCGCGCCGAACAGGCCGGCGTGAGGATGGTGACGGGGCATGGCCGCACGCGCTGCCAGTTCTACCAGGGCAAGGCCGACTGGCGCGCCATCGCGCGGGTCAAGGAAGCCGTTTCGATCCCGGTCGTCGCCAATGGCGATGTCGGCTCGCCGGCGGAAGCGGCTGCCATCCTCGATCAATCGGGCGCCGACGCGGTGATGATCGGACGCGCGCATTATGGCGCACCGTGGACCGCCGGCAGGATCGCGGCGTCCGCGGCAGGAGAGACGGCGCCAGGCATTCCCGGAGATCGGCTGGCCCTGGCCGACTACGTCATTGGCCACTATCAGGATATGCTGGCGCTCTACGGTGTCGAAAGCGGGCTGCGCCAGGCGCGCAAGCATCTCGGCTGGTATCTCGATAGCCATGCCGCCGGCGCCACTTCCGGTCAACGCAAGGCAATCCTCACCTCTTTCGAGCCCGCTCGCGTCATCGCCGAACTGCGTGAAGTGTTCTCCAACCCCGCCGAATCGATGCGGAGCGCCGCATGAAGGCCACAGTTGCCCAAGGGCCGGACATGGTCGACGCCGCCAACATCGTGCTGAACACCATCCGCCGCCCGGTGATCATGGTTGATGCCGGCGGCTTCATCACCTTCGCCAATGCCGATGCGGAGGATTTCTTCCGCTCCAGCGCGACCATGCTTGCCCGCAACACGTTGTCCAAGCTCGTGCCCTTCGGCAGCCCGCTGCTCACCCTTGTCGACCAGGTGCGCGAGCGCCTGGCGCCGGTCAACGAATACCGGGTCGATGTGTCATCGCCGCGCCTCGGCATCGAAAAGGTCGTCGACCTTTACGTGGCGCCGGTGCCGGAATTCCCGGGCACGGTGGTGGTGATGTTCCAGGAACGGTCGATGGCCGACAAGATCGACCGACAGATGACGCATCGCGGCGCCGCCCGCTCGGTCACCGGCCTTGCCGCCATGCTGGCGCATGAGATCAAGAACCCATTGTCCGGCATCAGGGGCGCCGCCCAGTTGCTGGAACTGTCAGCCTCCGACGAGGACCGCGCGCTCACCCGGCTGATCACCGACGAGACCGACCGCATCGTCTCACTCGTCGACCGCATGGAGGTCTTTTCCGACGAACGGCCAATCGACCGCTACCCGGTCAACATCCATGTCGTTCTCGACCATGTGAAGGCGATTGCCAAGAACGGTTTTGCGAAACGGATCAAGATCTTGGAGGAATACGATCCATCGCTTCCTCCGGTCTTCGCCAACCGCGACCAGCTGATCCAGGTGTTCCTCAACCTGGTCAAGAACGCCGCCGAGGCGATCGGTTCGGACCCGCAAGGCGAGATCGTGCTGTCCACTGCCTTCCGGCCGGGCATCCGTGTTTCGGTGCCGGGAACGCAGGATCGCGTGTCCCTGCCGCTGGAATTTTGCGTGCGCGACAACGGTCCCGGTGTTTCGGAGGACATACTGCCGATCCTGTTCGACCCGTTCATCACCACCAAGCCGAACGGCTCCGGCCTCGGGCTGGCGCTGGTGGCCAAGATCGTCGGCGAGCATGGCGGCATCATCGAATGCGATTCGACGCCGCGGGGAACCACGTTCCGCATCCTGATGCCGGCTTGGAAGGAGACCGCACACGGTGTCGACGAAGAAGCTGAAGGAGACCGCTCATGACCGCACGCGGCAACATTCTGGTCGCCGATGACGATGCGGCCATCCGCACCGTGCTCAATCAGGCGCTGTCGCGCGTCGGCCATGAGGTGCGCGTCACTTCGAATGCCTCGACGCTGTGGCGCTGGGTGGCGGCGGGCGAGGGCGACCTCGTCATCACCGACGTGGTGATGCCGGACGAGAACGCCTTCGACATGCTGCCGCGCATCAAGAAGGCGCGGCCGGAACTGCCGGTCATCGTGATGAGCGCGCAGAACACGTTCATGACCGCCATCCGCGCCTCCGAGACCGGCGCCTATGAATATCTGCCGAAGCCGTTCGACCTGACCGAACTGCTCAACATCGTCAACCGGGCGCTGGCCGAGCCGAGACGGCCGAAGCTCGACGCGCGCGCCGACGACCAACCGGAGACGATGCCGCTGGTCGGCCGCTCCGCCGCCATGCAGGACATCTACCGCATGCTGGCCCGCATGATGCAGACCGACCTCACGGTGATGATCAGCGGCGAATCCGGCACCGGCAAGGAGCTGGTGGCCCGCGCGCTGCACGAATATGGCCGCCGCCGCGGCGGCCCGTTCGTTGCCATCAACATGGCGGCGATCCCGCGCGACTTGATAGAATCGGAACTGTTCGGTCACGAGAAGGGCGCCTTCACCGGCGCGCAGAACCGCTCCACCGGTCGCTTCGAGCAGGCCGAAGGCGGCACGCTGTTCCTCGACGAGATCGGCGACATGCCGATGGAGGCGCAGACACGTCTGCTGCGCGTGCTGCAGCAAGGCGAATATACGACCGTCGGCGGCCGCACGCCGATCAAGACCGACGTTCGCATCGTCGCCGCCACCAACAAGGACCTGCGCACGCTGATAAACCAGGGGCTGTTCCGCGAGGACCTGTTCTACCGCCTCAACGTCGTGCCGCTGAGGCTGCCGGCGCTGCGCGAGCGCTCCGAGGACATTCCGGACCTGGTGCGGCATTTCTTCAAGCAGGGCGCCAGCGAGGGGCTGCAGACCAAGCGCATTTCCTCCGGCGGCATCGAGTTGATGAAGCGCTACCCCTGGCCGGGCAATGTGCGCGAGCTGGAAAACCTGATCCGCAGGCTGGCCGCGCTCTATTCTCAGGATGAGATCTCGTCCGAGATCATCGAGGCCGAGCTCAAGACCGGCGAGCGGCCGGTAGTCCCCGGCGGCGGCAATCTCATTCCCGACGATCTCTCCATCGGTCAGGCGGTGGAGCATTTCCTGCAGCGCTATTTTGCTTCGTTCGCCGGTGATCTGCCGCCGGCTGGCCTGTACCAGCGCATCCTCGCCGAGGTCGAATACCCGCTGGTCCTTGCTTCGATGACGGCGACGCGCGGCAACCAGATCAAGGCGGCTGAGCTCCTGGGGCTCAACCGCAACACGCTGCGCAAGAAGATCCGCGAGCTTGGCGTCAACGTCTACAAGTCCTCGAGGCAGGTCTAGCCGGAGATTGGCTCCCGAGCCGGCGCCATGCTGCCGCGCGACTGCTCAAAGATGATCGCGCAGCGTGTCGGCGATCATCGCGTCCAGGCTGCTGGCGGTTACGCCAAGAAGATGCTCGGTGTCGGAGGAGTCGACCAGCAGCGGGCGGTCGAAGAGGTAGCGCATCTCCACGGCCTCGTGCAGGCCCAGAGCCTCCATTTCGGAGACGGAATAGGAGTGCAGATCCGAAAGCTCCCTGCCGAGCATCGCGGCTGTTTTCCGCATGAGTTCACGGGGCGAGGCATATTGCGAGGGCACGTGGAATGCCCGTCCCCATTCGCCCGTGTAACGGGACGACGCCACAAGCGTCCTGGCCACATCCTTCGTGAACGTCCACGCGTGAGCAGCATCGAGGTTTCCCACGAACGAGACGGGTTTTCCCTCGACGACGGAGGGCAGGGCCAGCAGCGAGAAGTAGCTGATCGCGCCATGTCCAAGATAGTCACTGGACCGCACTTCGATGGCTGGTGCATCGGCGCGGCGTGCTCGTTGCCACATTATCGTGCGGGTCGTACCTTTCCTTGATGTCGGATCGAGCGGCAAGTCCGGGTGCAGCGGACTTTCGGCGTTCTCACCATAGCCGTAGAGGTTTCCGAGCAGGATAATTTTCGCGCCGGCGGCTTCCGCCGCGCGCACCGTGCCGTCGAGGATGGGGAAAAAGTCGGTCGGCCACCGATCATAGGCGGCCATGGCGCACATGAAGATCGCATCGGCGCCTCGGGCCATGCGCGACAGCTCGGCGGCATCCGCGGCGTCGGCCTGTACCGCGCGGACGCCGGGCAAATCGATGGAACCCAAGCTCCTGCTGGTGAGGACGACATTATTTCCTTCCTCACCGAGCAGCCGAGCCGTTTCGCGTCCAACCGGCCCTGCGCCGACGACAACATAGTAACCCATATCAACCTCTTTGCATTGGCAACGAGGCTTGGGTTTAGGGGGCGCCGGCATTGAAAGTCGCGCAGGAACCGCCAAATCTTGGACAGGTTTTGCTATGAATTCGAGGCCTACCTGTATGCACGCACAGCTCGATCCCGACCAGGTCCCGACGGGCATAACAATGGTTTCGAGGCATGTCGAAGCAGGCGCCTTCAGGCTGCCGCGAGCGCATCACCACAGGATCATGGTTCACGCCAGCGCGGCCACCCATTCTTATTGCAGTGACGTTGGACGACACTTTCTGCGGCGTGCTGGCGACATCGACTTCGTGCCCGCTGACCAGGAGGGCGGTTTCGAGGCGGAAACCGCGTTCCGCACAATCGAGGTTCGCCTGCCGTCCGCCTTGCTCGAAGACGTCGCGCGGCAGGTGGGAGGCACAACAATGCGCCGGCTCGACACGCGCCATCTCGTCCGGGATGAGCGGATCGAACATCTCGTGCGAGCGCTCAAAAGCGGTCACGACACAGGCGCGCCGACCGAACCCCTGTTCATCGAAAGCCTCGGCGTTGCGCTTGCGGTGCGGCTGCTGGGCCTCGGCGATCGGGAGACCGATCGACCCGTCCGGTTGTCGAACACTCAGCTCAGGCACGTCCTGGAGCATATCGATGCTCACCTTCATGAGCCGCTAACGATTGACAGGCTGAGCCGCGTTGCCAACGCCAGCAGTTCCCATCTCAGGACATGGTTCAAGGCGGCGACAGGTATGACCGTTCACCGCTACGTCCTACGGCGCCGGGTCGAGCGCGCCCGCTCTCTGTTACTAGGCGGCGGCCTCAGCACCAGCGAGGTGGCACATCAGGCAGGCTTCGCGCACCAATCGCATATGGCATATTGGATGCGTCGCGAGATCGGGCAAACGCCACGCGGCTTGCGGCGCGGGCGGATGGCGAGTTGAATGCCGGCCAGCACGCACGGCGGAGGCTCGTCCGCCCGTTGCCGGCATGTCCGCAGACCTTTAGGGCGACTCTGATCGACCCTGGCCGGATGGTCCTTCCAGCAGAATAAGCCGGGGAAAGATTTCCGTCCTGGCCACACTTGTTGCATAATCGCCACAATGCGTTGCATACATCCGACGCAAGCAATGACTCTAAACGGCGATATGGCTTCCCAGGCCCCGACACTGAACGAACCGCTTTTCAGCAAGCCCGGCGTTGAGGACAGACGCCGGCTGCTGGCGTTGCCCGGCGTGCTGGCGATTGCCGGCGCTTTGATCACGGCGGCGATCTCCTTTGCGATTCTGGTCGGGGCGACGCCGATCGCGCCGGATGCAAAAGCCACGATGGCGCTGATCGCGCTCAACGCTGTCTTCGTTCTATTCCTGAT
>NZ_RZSG01000028.1:0-22056 GCF_003997725.1 Mesorhizobium sp. M4A.F.Ca.ET.050.02.1.1 | reverse complement strand
TGACCCCCTTGAACGGCGTCACGAAACCGCCCTGGGCCATCCAGATCTCGTGCGCCAGCGGCATCTTCAGGAATTCGATGAAGGCGCGAGCCGCCTTCGAATCCTTGGTGATCATGGCCAGCGTGCCGGCGCCGAGCACCGGGGTGCCGAGCTCGGGCTTCGAGGCAAAGGGCGGGAAGTAGAAGAAGTCGGCATCCTGGCCGAGCTTCGTGCCCTCGGGGAAGAAGGTCGGGATGAACGAGGCCTGATGGTGCAGGTAGCACTTCGGCGGCACCGCGAAGAGGCCCTTCGGGCTGTCGCGGAAGTCGGTCGCGGCAACCGCCTTGGCGCCGCCGTCGACCATCTTGTCGTCGGTCGCGATCTTGCCGAAGATGTCGATGGCGTTGACGACCGCCGGATCATTGAACGGGATCTCGTTCTTCACCCACTTGTCGTAGACGTCGGGCGTCTGCGTGCGCAGCATGATGTCCTCGACCCAGTCGGTCGCCGGCCAGCCGGTGGCGCCGCCGGAGCCGAGACCGATGCACCACGGCTTGCCGCCGTCGGCGATGATCTTCTTCTCAAGCTCGGCCAGTTCTTCCTGCGTCTTCGGGACCTTGTAGCCGGCTTCCTCGAAATTGTCCGGCGAATACCAGACCAGCGACTTCACATCGGCCTTGTAGGGGAAGGCGAAGAAGCCCGGCTTGCCATCCTTGTCCTTGAAGGTGCCGAGGTCGACCCAGGACTGGCCGGCGCCGTAATTGTCCTTGACCCATTTGGCGGTGTCGTCGCCAAGCGGCGTCAAAAGGCCCTTGGAAGCCAGGTCCTGGATCAGGCCCGGCTGCGGCAGCACGGCGATGTTGGGCGGGCTGCCGGCCTGGGTGTCGATGACGATCTGCTGTTCGTAATTCTCCGACGAGGAGTACTTGATCTCGACGCCGGTGGCTTCCTGGAAATATTCGAGAACGGTGCGCACAAGGCCTTCGTCCTCGCCGCGCCATGGCCCGAAGATGGTCAGCGTCTCGCCCTTGAGGTCGACCTTCTTGAGGTCCTCGTAGTTCTGCCAGTTGAAGCGCGGGTCCTCGCCCGGCTTGAACTTCAGTTCGGCTTGCGCCGGCAGGCTCAAGGCCAGCGTCGCGAACGCGGCGCCCAGCAGAAGCATTTTCTTCATCGATATTCCTCCCAGTGGTCACAAACAATCGGACGGAATTTCCATTCCGCCAATCGAACGGAACCTCCATTCCGTCCGCCGACGCCGCAGGACTGTGACTCAGTCAGAAAGGAACCGCAACCTTTCGAAGAGTCTTCCAAAGCGCTTTGGTCGTTTTGATCTCGCCATTGAATCAACCGGAAGTCAAGAGGGGGCAGAAAGCTAATCGATTTAATTTCTGCAAATAGGTGCGCAGAAAGTGCACTGCAGCACGTTTTTTTGGCGCTGCAGCAGTAAATTTTGCTTCAAACCCATCTGAACGATGCTTATGGTCGGCGCGTTCGACGTCACCAGCGTTGGTTGTCGTTTTGACTCAAATTAAAAGCGCTTTGAGGCTTGGAGGCCTCCGGTGAATCTTAAACAGCTCGCTCATATGCTGGCGCTGTCGCAGACCACGGTGAGCCGGGCACTGAACGGCTATCCCGAGGTCAACGAGGAAACGCGGCGGCGGGTGATGGACGCGGCCAAGCGACATGGCTACCGCCCCAATCCGAGCGCGCGCCGACTGGCGACCGGCAAGACCGGGATGATCGGCTATGTGCTGCCGACCGGCGCCGCCGTCGACATCGATCCGCACTTCGTCGAGTTCCTGTCCGGCCTCGGCGACTATGCCCGCTCGCACGAGCTCGACCTGGTGCTGTCGCCGGCGGACGCCGACGACCAGGAGACCACCTACCGGCGCATCGTCGCCAACCGGCAGGTCGACGCGGTCTACATCTCCTCGCCGCGGCCGGCCGATCGGCGGGTGGCGCTGCTCAACACGCTCGGCATCCCCTTCATCGTCCATGGCCGCAGCGAGGGCTTCGACTTCGACTATGCCTTCCTCGACATCGACAACGAGGGCGCCTTCCACGAGGCGGCGCGGCTGCTGGTCCAGCTCGGCCACAGGCGGCTGGCGCTGATCAACGGCGACGACCGTGAGACCTTCGCCATCCATCGCGAGCGCGGCATGCGCCGGGCACTCACCACGACTGGCCTCGTGCTTGGCGAGCGCCATATCTGTTCGCTCACCATGACCGAGGAGAACGGCTACCGCGCCGCCAGGCGCCTGCTCGAACAGAGCGAGCCGCCGACGGCGATCGCCTGCTCCAGCCTGATCATGTCGCTCGGCGTGGTGCGCGCGGTGCGCGATCTCGGCCTGACCATTCCGGGCGACCTGTCCTTGATCGCGCATGACGATGTCTTTCCGTGGCTGAAGCCGGAGAATTTCCCCGTGCCGCTGTCGACGACGCGCTCGTCGATCCGGCTCGCCGGCGCCCGCGTCGCAGAGCGCCTGGCGGCGCGCATATCAGGACTCGAGGAGGGCGCCCGCGGCGAGGTCTGGCCGGTCGATCTGGTGGTGCGGGGGTCGGTGGCGGGCGCGCCGGGTTAGGATCAAAACTCAATCGCTCGCAGCGACGGAGTCCGAACTGCCGCTATGCGCCTGATATCGGTCAACGAGCCGAACTTCGTTGGGGCGCAGCAGCGGGCATGACCGGCGCCAACCACCTCGGCCACAATCATATTGATATCAAACGGCAAGAACCGAAACAGCGGCCGCAACTCGCCGCATCGCTGCGCGAACTTCCAGCCGGATGATGTCGCCTTACGGCTGCGCGCGCCCGTCCGCGCGAGCGTTCGCCTCAGCAAGCCTCGCCAGCGCCTGCTCGACCTTCTCTCCCGCGGCGTCCGTCAGTTCGATATGATGCACGACCTGATGCGTCAGCAGCGCGAGCCCAGCAGCACGATATGTGGCGCTATGCTTGGCAGTCTCGATGTCAAAGGTCGCTATCATCGGGCTGCCGCCCTCAGTGGGTGGTTGGTCCGATCGATCTTCATCAGGCGCGCTCTTGCATCAAGGACACGCCGTCGCGCCGACGTGATCCGGCAGCAAAGCGCCAAGTTGATACCGACGCCGCACTCTTCGTTGAGCATCTCCTCAGCACGCTCAAGGGCGAGTTCCGCCCGGTTCACGCGTTGCCTCGCGATTGCAAGTTCCAAGTTCTGAAAGTCAAACATTCCACATCCTTGGTTGCGGTCCCTTCGATGGCTAAACAGCCGCTGATCGCATTCGTTCCGACGATGCGACAATAGGGCCGGCGCTCCTGCGCCGAAGGCATTTGGCGAAAGAAGGCCTGGACTGGTCGGTCGGGTCAAACTCCTGAGGGGCGCCGACAAGCTTCGCCACGTGCCGCTCGAGGAACTTCGTAAGGAGACGCTTCGGCCTTTACATTGACGGGCTCAATAGCAGCTATCTGCCGCCGCAAGTGTTTCGGCGCGATGAGGTTCGTCCAGTACGCCAATCCGTCGAACCGACGCATAGAACCGTGCATAGTTGCCCGAACACAAGTCGAACAGGCGGAGAAATGCGGTCACCCGATCACTGTAAACGGAAGTCGCGGCGAGCTTTGCGTTGTTGATTGGGGAGGCGAACCAGGCATCGTATCCCCGGTATCGACCCCAGCGCCTGTCGCGCATGTGTCGGTAGCGCGTCCGCAGCCGTTCAATCGCGGCCATCTTTGCGGCCCGCTTCTGCTCCGAGGTGCCGGAGTTGCCATAGATTTGTCCTAGCTCGTCCCGGGTTTGGGAGACAAGCGTAAGAAATTCAGCTTTGCGCCTCTCAGCGGCTTCGTAACGGCGCAATTGCGCAGTAGCGCCAGCGGCGCGCAGCCATTTTTTTACCCCGGTTGTTTCGACGGCGACAGCGAACGCCTCGTTGAATGCGGAATCGCCGTGCACGTAGACGCGCTGGTGGGCCAGTTCATGGAAAACCAGCGCAGCAAGATATGTCTCATCCTGGCTGAGCATCGTGCTTAACAGCGGGTCACTTGACCAGCCAAGCGTGGAATAGGCAGTGATGCCGGTCACAAAGACGTCCATGCCCTGTCCTTGAAGTTCGACGGCGGTTTCAGTCGCAGACTTCTTGGAGAAATATCCTCGATAGGGGACGCAGCCGAAAACGGGAAAACACCATGTTCGTGGCGTCAGCGAGAATTCCGGCGCGGCAAAGACGGCATAGGTCACCGAGTCCCGACCGATGTCGACATAGCTGCGGTAGCTGCTGTTATCGGGCAGCGCCAGTTCATCAGTTGCAAACTGTCGTATGGCGCTCGCCGATACCATTCGGGCGCGCAATGCCTTCGGCGTCGAAGGGTCCTCGATCAGTTTTCCGACATCCCTGCGCGCCGTCATGATCTGCAGATGACCCTGCACGGATTGCGCGTAGTAGGAAACACTGATGCAACCGGTCAAGCCGGACACCACGATCATAACGGCAACCAATCGATAGAATGTGCGCATCACGATTTGCCCATTCCGATAGGGCAATTGTCGCGATTGGCCCGTGGTGGCCGAAGCTGAAGCATCGTGGGACTCTCACAATACGACCCCGCAGTGCAGCGGCGCGAGGGAACTGAAATCTGATCATAGTGCCCTCTCGGGCCCGCCGAGACTGTCATGGACGGAGGCCAGCCATTCGCGGCTATCGAGCTATCGCGGACCCCAGAAACGGTCAGTTTGCTTCCAGTCCCATCTCGGTCATTCTGTAACTGCTGTCGAATGACCGTTAATGATTTCCACTGCTCACCAATCTAGGCCATTGGCGACAAGTTTGTTGATTGGGCACCCGATCCATCTCGACTGAAGCTCATTCCTTCTTCACAGCTTCCGCCGCCTTGGTGTCCAGCAGGCCATAGCCGAAGTCATTGTCCCTGCCTTTCGGGCCAAGGTCCCTTGCGGTGTCGGCCAGCGCCTTCTCGATTTCGTCGGCCGAACGGTCGGGCGCGACATGGATCAGGTTGGCGATGGCCCCGCTGACGATCGCGGCGGCAAAGGACGTGCCGGTGACGACGTCGGAGCCGGCGCCGCTCGGCGCCACCATCTCGACGCCGGGGGCCGAGATGAAGACATAGGCGCCGCGATTGGCCTGCGGCATCAACCCGTCCTTGGCATCGGTGGCGGTCACGGCGATGACGCCGTCAAAGGCCGCCGGGTAACCATAGGGTGCTTTCGGCCCGTTGTTGCCGGCGGCGGCGACCAGCACGATGCCCAACGAGCGAGCGTTGCGGCAAGCAATGCCGAGCAGGTCATTCTTCGGGCCGACGAAGCTCATGTTGATGATGCGCACGTCCTGCTCCGCCGCCCAGTCGAGCGCCGAAAGGATGACGTCCATGGTCGACTTGCCACCCTCGAAGGCACGGGCATGGTAGATCTTTGCCCCCGGCGCCATGCCTTTGAGCGCGCCGACGCCGGCGATCAGGCCATCGATCGAGGTGCCATGGTCGCGCTTTTCGATCGGCACGTTGGGCATGGCGTCGAACTGGTCGGCGATGACGCCCGACAGCGCCGGGTTGGTGTCGTCGATTCCGGTGTCGATGACGGCGACGCGCACATTCTCGCCGCTCGCCGCCTTGGCGTCGAGCGCGATGCGATCGAAGGCATAGTTGACGATACCGGCCGCCTGCTGCAGCGAATAGACATGGTTGGGCTCACGCCGTCTTGTGCGGCCGTCAGCGGCAAGCTGCGCCAGCACGACGCCGACCGGACGGCCGTCGGGAATGCCGAACCGCGCCAGCGTGGTGCCGAGCAGGCGCGACTGGCGCTCAGAGCGCACTTCGAGGCCGAAGGAAGCAGCGATCTGCTGTACGGTAGCGGCATCGCCGTCGACCGTCACCAGCACCTCGTCGGGCACGAAATCACCGACGATGGCGCGCTGCGGCTCGGTGGCGATGAGGTCGGTCGGCGAAATGATCGGGCCGCCAAGTGCCGGCGCCTGCACGGGCGGCGCGGGCGGAGCCGGCGGCGGCAGAGTACTGGCCGGATCGCGGCGCTGGTCGGGCGTCGGCAGCGGCGCCGCACCGCCGGGAGGATTGGGAAACAGGTCGACGATCAGCGCCGGCAGAAAGACGGCGGCGCCGCCGACAGACCCGGTGCCGGACGTCCCGCCATCCTTGGCGCAGTCGGCGCCGGCGGCGTTTGTCCGGTCGGCACAATCGGTTTGCGCCGGCGGCTGGTCCTTGCCCTGCGCAAAAACGGGCGTGGCGGCGATTGTCGTCGCCGCCAGCAGAAATCCAGCGAATGCGATGACTGCTCTAGCCGCCATCAACCGGTTTCCTTCCCTCAATCACAGCATCCGCGAAGGGCTGGGCGGCAATAAGGCCAAGCAGCTTGTCGTAGTCGGCGCTCGTCTTGGCCGGCAAGGCAATATGGAAGACGCCAGCGGCGGTCGGCCCGCCTGATATCTTCAGCCCATTCTGATCGAGGAAGGCGGCGATGTCGGACATCTTCGCCTCCGGCTTGAACTTGACGAGAGCGAACGGCAGCTTCGCCAGCTCGTCCCCGGTGCCGGCGACCTCGAAATCAGTGCCCTTGCCGCCGGGCTGCTCGAAGGATTGCACCACCACCAGCGCCAGCAACGCCGCTGCGGCCGCCCAGGCGACAGTGGCCGGCACAGCCAAGAAGCGATTGAGGGCCTGCGTGAGCCATGACGGGCTGGCCGGCGCACGCGCCGGACCGGCCTCGGCGTCGAGCGTCCGGGCAAATCGGCTCAGCGCGTCGGCCGGCGGGCGGATCGCCTCGTTGGCGGCAGCGGTGCCGGAGAATTCGGCCTCGGCCTCGCCGAGCGCGGCAAGCGCCGCCGGGTCGCTCGCAAGCCATTCCTCGACGGCTTCGAGCTCGGCGCCTTCCAGCGAGCCGTTCAGGTAGAACGGCAGCAGCGTTTCCATCTCGTCGCGGCGCGACATCTTTTCAGCGGCGCTCATGGCCACCCCCTGTCGTAACCGGCGGCCTTGAGGGCCTCACCGAGTTTCTTGCGGGCGTAGAACATTCTGGTCTTGACCGTGGCGACGGGAATGCCGAGCACCTCGCCAATCTCGGTCACCGACTGTCCGTGATAATAGGCAAGGTCGATCACCGTGCGATGTTCTTCCGGCAAGGCGTCGATGAAGCGCCGCAGGGCGGCGCCCTTGTCTTCCTTCATGGTGACGACTTCCGGCGTGTCGGCGCTGTCGGGGACCTGGGCCGCGTCATCGTCGTCGATCCAGTCCTCCTTCTTCTTGCGCAGCGAGGACAGCGCCTTGAAGCGGGCGATGCCGAGCAGCCATGTCGAGACTTCCGAGCGTCCTTCGAAGCTGGGCGCCTGGCGCCACAGCTCGAGGAACACCTCGTTCGCGATATCGTCGGCCATCATTTCCGATCCCGTCTGGCGCACCACGAAACGGTAGACCCGCGCGTGGTGACGCATGAACAGGAGCCGCACGGCAGCCCGGTCGCCCTTCGCGACCCGGTCGACAAGCGCCCGATCGGTCTCCATCGCCGCTGTCATGGCCGGTCGAGCCGCCTGGCTCCTCGTAGCTCTGTCGCCGATCGGTCCAAAAAGGTTCATCCTTCCGCCAAGGAATTTTCGGGAGGCTAACCGAAGAGCGGGGAGGTTGCCAGAGTATCTGCCTTCTCCCCGTCACTATACGGGGAGAAGGTGCCGGCAGGCGGATGAGGGGCGGCGCCGGCGTTGGCAATTGTCGATGTTGGCGCTGCCCCTCACCCTTACCCTCTCCCCGTATAGTGACGGGGAGAGGGGGCGCCAACGCCGCGTTTCACTCCAAAAACGCCTTCGCCCTCATCGTTGCCGGAACTGGCACGCCGAGGCGCTTCAGCACCGTCGGCGCCAGCTGCAACTGGTCCAGCAGCGTGTCTGGCTCGGGACCCTTGCCCGGACCGAAATAGTACAGGGCGAAATCCTGCATCTCGTCGTCGTGGCCGCCATGATGGCCGCGGTCGGTCTGGCCATGGTCGGCGGTGACGATCACTTCGTAGCCGGCTTGCCGCCAGACCGGCAGGAAGGCGGCGAGCATCGCGTCCATCGCATAGACGGCATGGTCCATCTCGTGGCAGTCATGGCCGAAGCGATGGCCCATCGAATCCAGCGTGCAGGTGTGCAAGATGCCGTAATCGATGCCGTGGCGCCTGGTCAGCATGGTCAGCGTCGCGAACAGGTCGACATCGCTCGGCGTCATCTGGTTCCTGGCGTTGTAGCCGGTCATGGTGTGGAAGCGGCCATGGGTGATCGACCCGCCCGGCTCGTCGAATTCCATGTCCTCGATGAGGTCGAACGGACAGGAGCGGAAGAATTCCGACCAATAGGAATGGGTGACGGCACCCGTCTTGCCGCTGGCCTTGCTGACCTCGGAGAAGATGTCCGGCTGCTGGACCCTGAACCGGTTCTCGTTGGAGAGGATGCCATGCACCTGCGGCGCAACCCCGGTGTGGATCGAGGCATAGCAGCAGGCCGAGGTCGACGGCAGCACCGAGCGCATCTTCCAGACCCGCGCCTCGCCCGACTGAACCCAGCCCTCGAGATTGCCCATCAGCCGGCGCCAGTTCCGGTAGGGCACGCCGTCAAGGATGATGAGCAGAAGCTTGGTCGCGAGCGCCACGGGTGGCTCCATGCGGTCTTGCGGGAGACGGCGTCTGGGGCGTCCCAGACGCGCGAGGAGCGTCCTAGTTGCCCGCGCTCGCCATGCGCCGGCCCTTGATCGCCTTCTCCAGCCAGCCGATCTCCATTTCGGGGACGGAGGATAGCAAAAGATCGGTGTAGGCGTCGAAGGGCGGCGACAGCACCTTGCTTTTGGCGCCGTAGCGCACCACCTCGCCGCGATACATCACCGCGATCGAATCGGCGATCGACTTCACCGTGGCGAGGTCGTGGGTGATGAACAGATAGGCGACGCCCTCTTCCTTCTGCAGTCCGAGCAGAAGCTCGAGGATACCATGGGCCACCAGCGGGTCGAGCGCCGACGTCACCTCGTCGCAGATGATCAGCTTCGGCTT
This sequence comes from Mesorhizobium sp. M4A.F.Ca.ET.050.02.1.1, assembly GCF_003997725.1. NCBI lineage: Bacteria > Pseudomonadati > Pseudomonadota > Alphaproteobacteria > Hyphomicrobiales > Phyllobacteriaceae > Mesorhizobium > Mesorhizobium sp. M4A.F.Ca.ET.050.02.1.1. Next base: position 13,064 of record NZ_RZSG01000028.1, on the reverse strand, counting down.
GGCGGCGAGCGAGCGGGCGATGCAGACGCGCTGCTTCTGGCCGCCGGAGAGCTCCGCCGGGTAGCGGTCGACGAAGCCCTTGCCCATCTCGATCTTGTCGAGCAGCTCGGCGACGCGCCGGTCGCGCTCGCTGCCGCGTATGCCGAAATAGAATTCGAGCGGCCGGCCGATGATGGTGCCGACGGTCTGGCGCGGATTCATCGCCACGTCGGCCATCTGATAGATCATCTGCAGCTGGCGCAGGTCCTCTTTCGGCCGATCGGCGAGCTTGTTGCCGAGCGTGCGGCCATCGAAGACGATGCCGCCCTGCTCGGGCGGCAACAGACCGGTGATGGCGCGCGCCAGCGTCGACTTGCCCGAGCCGGATTCGCCGACGACGGCCAGCGTCTGGCCGGGAAAAATGTCGACCGAAACGTTCTTCAACACCTTGATATGGCTGCGGCCATAGGCGGCGGTCACGTTCTTCACCGACAGCACCGGCGTCGTGCCGGGCTGTTGCTCCTGGTGCGCGATCTCGTGCACCGACACCAGCGCGTTGGTGTATTCCTGGCGCGGTTCCTTGATGATCTGGCGGGTGCCGCCCCATTCGACCAGCCGGCCGTGGCGCAGCACCATGATCTCGTCCGACACCTGGGCGACGACGGCAAGGTCATGGGTGATGTAGAGCGCCGCGACATGGGTGTCGCGGATGGCGTCCTTGATCGCCGCCAGCACGTCGATCTGCGTCGTCACGTCGAGGGCGGTGGTCGGCTCGTCGAAGACGATCAGGTCCGGCTCGGAGCACAGCGCCATCGCCGTCATGACGCGCTGCAGCTGGCCACCGGAGACCTGGTGGGGAAAGCGTTCGCCAATGGTTTCCGGGTTGGGCAGGCTGAGCTTCTTGAACAGCGCGACGGCGCGCTTCTCTGCCTCGGCCCGCGTTGCCGTGCCGTGCAGAAGGGCGGCTTCGACTACCTGGTCCATCAGCCGGTGCGCCGGATTGAAGGCGGCGGCAGCCGACTGCGCGACGTAGCAGACCTCGCGGCCGCGCAACCTGCGGAAGCCTTCCTTGCCGCCCTTCAGGATATCACGACCGTTGAGGATGACCTCGCCGCCGGTGATGCGCACGCCGCCGCGGCCATAGCCCATCGACGACAGGCCGATGGTCGACTTGCCGGCGCCGGACTCGCCGATCAGGCCGAGCACCTTGCCTTTCTCCAGCGTCAGCGATACGTCGTGCACCAGGGTAATGGTCTTAGGCTGCTCGCCGGGCGGATAGACGGTCGCTTCGATGCGCAGGTTGCGGATGTCGAGCAGCAGGCCAGACTTTGCTTTGGTGTCAGCCATCAGCCGCGCCCTCCCTTCAGGCTTGCCGTGCGGTTGAGCACCCAGTCGGCGACAAGGTTGACCGAGATGGCAAGCGCCGCGATCGCCGCTGCCGGGATCAGCGCCGCCGCGATGCCGAAGACGATGCCGTCCTTGTTTTCCTTCACCATGCCGCCCCAGTCGGCATCCGGCGGCTGGACGCCGAGACCGAGGAAGGAGAGCGTCGACAGGAACAGCACCGCATAGATGAAACGCAGGCCGAGTTCCGAGACCAGCGGCGACAGCGCATTGGGCAGGATCTCGCGAAAGATGATCCAGCCGCTGCCTTCGCCGCGTAATTTGGCGGCCTCGACATAGTCCATGACGTTGATGTCGACGGCGACGGCGCGCGACAGGCGATAGACGCGGGTGGAGTCGAGAACCCCCATCACCAGGATCAGCGTCACCAGGTTGGTGGGCAGCACCGAAAGCACGACAAGGCCCATGATCAGCGTCGGGATCGACATCAGCAGGTCGACGAGGCGCGACAGCAGCGTGTCGTACCAGCCGCCGAACACCGCCGCCGAGAAGCCAAGTATGGCGCCGAGCGAGAAGGACAGCGCTGTCGCCAGCACGGCTATGAAGAGGGTGATGCGGGCGCCGTAGATCATGCGCGAGAGAAGATCGCGGCCGAGATTGTCGGTGCCCAGCCAATGCGCCGACGACATCGGTTCCCAGACGTCGCCGACGATCTCGGCATTGCCATGCGGCGCGATCCAGGGCGCGAGGATCGCCGCCAGCACGAACAACGCCGTCAGCACCAGGCCGATCAGCGAGGGGATGGGAATGCGTCTCAGGGTCTGCATGCCCGCCCCCTCACTTCGGATGTCTGAGCCGCGGATTGGCGACAATCGCCGCAATGTCCGCGATAATGTTGAGGCTGATGTAGACGGCGGCGAAGATGAGGCCGACCGCCTGTACGACAGGCACGTCGCGCTTGGTGACATGGTCGACCAGGTACTGACCCATGCCGGGATAGACGAAGATCACCTCGACCACCACGACGCCGACAACTAGGTAGGCGAGGTTAAGCATGACGACGTTGATGATCGGCGCGATGGCGTTCGGGAAGGCATGCTTGCGGATGACGGCGAAAGCCGACAGACCCTTCAGCTCGGCCGTCTCGACATAGGCCGACTGCATGACGTTGAGGATCGCCGCACGCGTCATGCGCATCATGTGGGCCAGCACCACCAGCGTCAGCGCCGCGGCCGGCAACGCAATCGCCTGCATGCGCTCGCCGAAGGACATGCCCTCATAGACGGTGGAAATGGCCGGGAACCATTGGTGCTGCACGGCGAAGTAAAAGACGAGCAGATAGCCGATGAAGAACTCCGGGAACGAGGTCGAGGCGAGCGCCACGCCGGAGATCAGCTTGTCGACCCAACCATTGCGATAGCGCACCGCGATCAGGCCGAGGATGATCGCCAGCGGCACGGCGACGATCGCCGCCCAGAAGGCAAGGAACAGCGTGTTCCACAGCCGGTCCTTGATCGACGTCGCGATGTCCTGCCCGCTCGACATGGCGGTGCCGAGATCGCCGGTGAGCACGCCGCCCAGCCAGTGGAAGTAGCGGAGATAGGCAGGCTGGTTCAGCCCGAGCTGCTCGCGCAGATTGGCGAGCGACTCCGGCGTCGCCGATTGTCCGAGAATGGCTTGCGCGACGTCGCCGGGCAGGATCTGGGTGCCGGCGAAGATCAGGACCGAAACGGCCAACAAAAGGAGGATGCCCAGCGCAACGCGCTGGGCCACCAGTTTCACGATGGGTGAGGACATCTCCGCAAGGCCAGGCTCAAGCTTCGAGCCAGCATTTCGCCAAAGCGTAACCGTTCATCAGTTCCTGATGCGGATCGTCGACCCAGCCGCCGACCTTAGCACCCGTGGCGTCGATGAACTGATTGAACATCGGCAGGATCAGGCCGCCTTCGTCGCGCACCATGACGGCCATGTCATGGTACATCGCCTTGCGCTTGGCTTCGTCGAGCTCGGCGCGCGCGGCCAGCACCATCTTGTCGAAGTCCGGACGCTTGAAGCGCGTGTCGTTCCAGTCGGCCGTCGACAGATAGGCGGTCGAGTACATCTGGTCCTGGGTCGAGCGTCCGCCCCAGTAGGAGGCGCAGAAGGGCTGCTTGTTCCAGACCTCGTTCCAGTAGCCGTCGCCCGGCTCGCGCTTGATCTCGAGCTTGATGCCGGCCTTGGCCGCGCTCTGCTGGTAGAGCTGCGCTGCATCGACGGCGCCGGGGAAAGCCACATCGGAGGTCCTGAGCAGGACCGAACCATCGTGGCCGGACTTCTTGTAGTGGAACTTGGCCTTATCCGGATCGTACTTGCGCTGCTCGATCTCGGTGAACAGCGGGTAGGACGCGTTGATCGGGAAGTCGTTGCCGAGCGAGCCGTAGCCGCGCAGCACCTTGTTCAGCATCTCCTCGCGGTCGATCGCCAGCTTCAGCGCCATCCTGAGGTCGTTGTTGTCGAACGGCGCCGTGTTGCAATGCATGATGAACACGTAGTGGCCGGGGCCCGCATGGTTGCGGATGGTGACGCCGGGCACGCGCTTGATCAGGTCGACGATCTTCGGCTCGACGCGGTTGATCATGTTGACCTGGCCACCCTGCAGGGCCGCGGTGCGCGCCGTCGCGTCGTTGATGACGACCACTTCGATCTGGTCGGCATGACCCATCTTGTCGCCCTGCCAGTAATTGGCGAAGCGCTCGCCGACATGGCGCACGCCGGGCTCGTTGGTCACGATCTTGTACGGGCCGGCGCCGATGCCGGCATCGGGCTTGTCCTTGCCGCCGTTCGGCTGGACGATGAGGTGATAGTCGCTGAGCAGGTAGGGAAGGTCGGCATTGGCCTCCTTCAGCGTCAGCACCACTTCCTTGCCGCTGGCCTTGATGCTCTCAATGCCCTTCATGTAGCCGAGCGCGCCGGACTTCGACTTCTCGTCCGAATGGCGCTCGAGCGTGGCGGCGACGTCCTCGGCGGTCACGGTCTTGCCGTTGTGGAATTCGACGCCGTCGCGGATCTTCAGCGTCCAGACCTTGGCATCGTCGGACGAGCCGATCTCCTCGGCGATGCGGTTCTCGAGCTTGCCCTCGGGCGACAGCTCGACGATCATTTCGCCCCAGCACTTGCCGAAGGCGAACGGCACCTGCGTCATCATCAGCGCGGGATCGAGGCTGTTGGTGGATTCACCGCCGACGAGGCCGGCCTTCAGCGTGCCACCTTTGACCGGGCCGGCAGCGCGCGCGGCGCTCGACAGCAGCGAGTTGGCGAAGGGCGCGGTGATGCCGAGCGCGGCGGCGCGGCCGAGAAAGTCGCGACGGCTGAGCTTGCCGGCGGCGACACGACGGCTGAGATAGTCCAATTCGTTAGACATTGCAGGTTCCTCACTCTGATGGTTCGACCGTACGGTCGTTTCTTGTTTCTTGTGAGGATAATGAGCGCAACGGAAAGGTGTAAGCAAGACCGAAAGCGACATGCCGTGGCGTAAATGGCGCGTCGCAATTGGACCAATCCTGCCAGCCCTCAAACGAGGGCGCGCGGAACCGTCTGTTCGAAGTCACGTTGGAAGACGAGGTTTTCGCCCTCATAGGCCTCGATTCTGGCGCTGAGCACGAAGTTCCGCGCGTCGGAGCGCATCTCGGCGAAGATTTCGGTGCGCACCGACCATCCATTTCGCGACAAGGTCTGCGTCCAGTGGGTTTTTCCCGAGGCTGACAGCGGATCGTCGGGATGGATCGCCCAGATCTCCCTGACGATGCTGCCATTGGCGAGGCCATGCGCGAGGTCGCGCACCTCGCCGAAATCATCCGTTATGGAGAGCGTGACGATGCCGGTCCTTTCGTTGCGGTCGACATGGCGCTCGGAATTGGCGGGGCGGATGGTCTCCGTCCGCCAGGGCGTGGCGCCCTCGGGAGTGGGAAAAGCGGTTTCGCCGCCTTTGGCCAACGGGCGGAGCGGCAGCTTGAGCGTGGCCTTCGACAGATCGAGGCGGACCGGCTCCGGCGAGGGCCAGATCATCGGCCAATAGGCATTCGAGACGGCGACCCGCAGCTTGTGGCCGGCCGGCACGCGGTAGGCGCACTGGTCGAGCACGACCCGCGCCGAGACGGTCTCGCCGGGTACCAGCGCCTCGGGGAATTCGTGCGAGCCGCGATGGGTTAGATTAAGCACGCCGTAGGAGATCAGTTCCGAGGCGCCGTCGGGGTGCACATCGCAGAGCCTGACGGCGATGTTGGCCTGAGGCCGGTCCGAGGCGACGCGGACCAGCAGCTCCGGCGCGCCGAGAATGTCGATCGCCTGGTCAAGCACCGGCTGGTCGAAACACACCGACAGCGCATCGTCGGGGCGCTGGTCGCCCGGCAATTCGGGGCCGAAGGTGAAGGGAAAGTATTCGCCGCCGGCGAGCCCACAGTTCTGTGGCGTGGCGACGATGGCCGGTTTGGCGCCTTCCGGGATCAGTTCGATCGCCTCCGCCCTGATGCTTGACGACGGCCATTCCTGCTCCGCAACCCAGCGGCCCGGCCGCTCCGGGTGCCAGCGTGCCGGGCGCACGCTGTCCATCACATAGGCGCGATAGGCTGGGTCGGTGTCGACGCCGGTCTCGGCGCCCTTCAGCCAGCGGTCCCACCAGCGCAGGGCCTCCTGCAGGAAGCCGATGGCTGGCCTGGGTCCCGCGTAGTGCGGGTATTTGTGGATCCACGGGCCGACGATGCCCTTGACCGGCGCCTCGATGTTGGTGACGAGATGCGAGATGGTGTTGCGATAGCCGTCATGCCAGCCGCCGACCGACAGCACGGCCGCATGAACAGCCGAAAAATCCTCGCAGATCGAGCCGCGCTTCCAGTAGGCGTCGCGGTGCTGGTGGCTGAGCCAGAGCGGCGCCAGGAACGGCTGGTTCTCAAGCCGGCTGAGCCACAAATCGCGCCAGCGGTTGCCACCGGCGATCAGCGGATCCGGCGGCCGCGACGAATAGGACAGCATCGTCGAGGCCCAGCCGAAATTCTCGATCAGCAGGCAGCCGCCCTTGTAATGGATGTCGTCGGCATAGCGGTCGACGGTCGAGCATAGACTGATCACCGCCTTCAGCGCCGGCGGCTGCTTGGCGGCGACCTGCAGGCAGTTGAAGCCGCCCCAGGAGATGCCCATCATGCCGACATTGCCGTTGCACCAGGGCTGGGCAGCCGCCCAGGCGATGACGTCGCAGGCATCCTGCAATTCCTGCTCGGAATATTCGTCGTCCATCAGCCCTTCGGAATCGCCGTTGCCGCGCATGTCGACGCGGATCGAGGCGTAGCCGTGGCCGGCGAAATAGGGATGCGTCAGCTGATCGCGGAAGATGGTGCCGTCGCGCTTGCGATAGGGCAGGTGCTCGAGGATCGCCGGCACCGGATCGTTGCCGGCATCTTCCGGCATCCACACCCGCGCCGACAGCCGGCAGCCATCTGGCATGACAATGCCCATATCGGGAAATTCGACGACCTTGCGGGGAAATTCGGTGACGGTTTTCATGGGCGAGCACATGATGGAGCCGGCGCCGCCGCGTCATGGGCCAGCCGGCGAAATCGGCTGGTCAATCCGCGTCAGTTCAACGGAATGTCGTTGTCTGCCTTGCTTTCCTGATAGGCGCCGGACAGCTCCTCGTAGCGTGCGGAAATCTTGCCGATGCGCGCTTCCAGCCGCTGGCGCTCGGCCTCCGGCAGCGCCCGCGCCAGCCGGCGGATGGAAAAGCTCTTCCAATAGGCGTTCTCGGCATTGTAGCCGCCGGGATCGAGGGTGAAGACCTCCTTCAGGATCTTCAGGTCATGCGGGATGGCGAAGCTGTCGCGCGAATCTTCGTGGCTGAAGAGGTAGTAGAAATTGTCGAAGCCGGTCCAGGTGATGGCCGACAGGCAGAGCGAGCAGGGTTCGTGGGTGGCGAGAAAGATCGCGTCGCTGGTGTCGACGCGCTCGGCCTTCGGCATTTCGTAAAACCGCTTCAGGCAATGCACTTCGCCGTGCCAAAGCGGGTTTTCGATCTCGTTGTTGGTCTCGGCCAGCACCAGCGAGCGGTCATCCTTCCTCAGGATCGCGGCGCCGAACAGCTTGTTGCCATGCGCAACGCCCTCGGCCGTCTTCGGCACGATGTCGTGCTCGATGACGTCAAGCAGGCGGTCGATCAGTGAAATGTCGGTCATGACGGGTAATCTCGGGCGTTCAGGGAAGGTGGATCTCGTAAGAGTGCGAGAAATGGCACTCCTCGAGGTTGGAGCCGTCGCCGCCGCGGTCGACGATCAGGAAGTCCTGCGCCTCGCCGATCGGCGTCAGCACGCCGTGCCAGAGGTTGCGGCGGTAGTTGATGCCCTGGCCGGGCGCGGTGATGAAGGCGTGCGGCTCGCCTGGGCCATCCTTGCCGTCAGGACAGACGACGACCAGGAATCGGCTTGGAGACAGCGGAATGAACGCCTGGCTGCCGAAGGGATGGCGCTCGACCATGGTCAGCTTGAGCGGCATCTCATAGGGCGTGCCGCGGACCATGGAGATCAGCACGCGCGCATTGGGCCCGGTCGCCTCCGCGGTGGCGAGATCATGGTAGCGCTCGGCCTTGCCGCCATTGATCGGGTAGTGATTGGCGCCGCCCATGTCGATGACGTCGCCGAACGGGGCGAAGTTTTCGCGCGTCAGCGGCCGGGCAACGATGCGGGTCACCGAGCCCGCCCCGCTATGCCGGCGCCGCCGAGCTTGGCGTGCCGATTGACGTCCTTGTAGAGCAAATAGCGGAAATTGCCCGGGCCGCCGGCATAGCAGGCCTGCGGGCAAAACGCGCGCAGCCACATGAAGTCGCCGGCCTCGACCTCCACCCAGTCCTGGTTGAGGCGGTAGACCGCTTTGCCTTCGAGCACATAGAGCCCATGCTCCATCACATGCGTCTCGGCGAAGGGGATGACCGCGCCCGGCTCCAGGGTGACGATGGTGACATGCATGTCGTGGCGCAGGTCGGCGGGGTCGACGAAGCGCGTCGTCGCCCAGCGACCTTCCGTGCCGGGCATCGGGCTCGGCGCGATGTCCTGCTCGTTGGCGAAGAAGGCCGGCGGCGTGTCGATGCCATCCACCGCCTCATAGGCCTTGCGCACCCAGTGGAAGCGGACGGCGGCAGCGCTTTCGTTGCGCACCGTCCAGCCACTGGCCGGCGGCAGGAAGGCAAAGCCGCCTGGGCGAAGCGCATGCTTCTCGCCGGCAAGCGAAACGCTGAGTTCGCCCTCGACGACGAACAGCACGCCCTCGGCGCCGGCATCCGGCTCCGGCCGCTCGCTGCCGCCACCGGGCTCGACCTCGACGATGTATTGCGAGAAGGTCTCAGCAAAGCCCGACAGCGGCCGCGCGATGATCCAGACCCTGGTCTTGTCCCAGAACGGCAGCGCGCTGGTGACGATGTCCTGCATCACGCCCTTGGGGATGACGGCGTAGGCCTCGGTGAAGACGGCGCGACCGGTGAGCAGCTCGCTCTGGCCGGGATGGCCGCCATGCGGTGCGTAGTAGGTGCGCTCGGGCGTCTTGATCATGTCCATAGTCCTGATCCTCAGAGCAAATCCAGTGTGTGACGGTCTTTCGTCCGGAGTTGCGTAAAACCAAACATTTAGAGCGGCAGCATGTCTTTCAGCCGAAGCAGCGCGATGCGCTCGACCTGTTTGCAGGCGGTTTCGAACTCGGTGGCGCGGCTGTTGCCGATGCGCCGCTCGAACTCCGCCAGGATATGGTCCTTGCTCTTGCCCTTGACCGCGATGATGAAGGGGAAGCCGAAAGTGGTGACGTAGGCGGCGTTGAGCTTGGAGAACAGCTCGCGTTCCTTGTCGGTCAGCGCGTCGAGTCCGGCGGAGGCCTGCTCCCTGGCCGATTCCGCCGTCAGCCGCCTGGCCTTCGCCAGCTTGCCGGCAAGGTCGGGATGGGCGTTGAGCACGGACAGCCGCTCAGCCTCGGTTGCGGCGCGGAAGACGCGGCAGAGCGCATTGTGCACGCCGCCGGCGCTGTCATGCGCCGGGCCGAGTTCCAGCTCATAGGCGCGCTCGGCGACCCATGGCGAATGCTCGAACACGCTGCCGAAGGCATGGACGAAGGCCTCGAACTCCATCCTCGACGGACGCAGCGCCGGCGCCTGGTAAGGATGCGTCTCGCGCCAGTGGCTGGCGATGTCGATGCGCCGCGCCAGCCAGACCCGGTCGTGCGATTTCACATAATCAACGAAGCGCTTGAGCGCCGCGACGCGACCCGGCCGGCCGACCAGCCGGCAATGCAGTCCGATGTTCATCATACGCGGCCGGCCGGCCTTGCCCTCGGCATAGAGCGTGTCGAAACTGTCCTTCAGATAAGCGAAGAACTGGTCGCCGGAGTTGAAGCCTTGAGGCGTGGCGAAGCGCATGTCATTGGCGTCGAGCGTGTAGGGGATGACGAGTTGCGGTTTGTCCACCCCGCCGCGATCGAACCAGTAGGGCAACTCGTCGTCATAGGTATCGGAGACGTAGTCGAAGCCGCCCTCCTCGGCGACCAGCCGCACCGTATTGATCGAAGTGCGGCCGGTGTACCAGCCGGTCGGCCGAGCGCCGGTCACCTCGTAATGCAGCCGGATCGCCTCTTCGAGGTCTCGCTTCTCGTCCTCGGGCGAATGATCGCGGTAGTCGATCCATTTCAGCCCGTGCGAGGCGATCTCCCAGCCGGCCTGCTGCATGGCCGCCACCTGGTCGGGCGAGCGCGCCAGCGCCGTGGCGACGCCGTAGCAGGTCACCGGCACTAGAGCTTCAGTGAACAGGCGGTGGAGCCTCCAGAAGCCGGCGCGGGCGCCATATTCGTAGATCGATTCCATATTCCAGTGGCGCTGGCCGAGCCAGGGGGCAGCGCCGACGATCTCCGACAGGAAGGCTTCCGAAGCCTTGTCGCCGTGCAGCACGCAGTTCTCGCCGCCTTCCTCGTAATTGACGACGAACTGCACCGCGACATGCGCGCCGCCAGGCCATTTCGGGTCCGGCGGATTGGCCCCGTAACCGCGCATGTCCCGTTCGTAACGCATCGTCACTCCTGCCCGACTGTTGAGATGAAGATATCGAAAGGAGTGCTCGTGCATTCCCCCGAAAATTTTTGAAAGTGCTTTTTGTCGCGCTCCGCTCGACCGGGACTTATGCATCGCCTTTAATTGGCGCACAATTGACCAGAAGACGTTCGACTGTACCGGCCAATCGGCCGTACTGGAAATGGGAGACGGCAGTGGCAGAAACGTCGAAAGCCGATGGCGGGCGCCTGACGACCCATGTGCTGGATACTGCCACCGGCAGGCCGGCCAAGGGCCTGTCGATCGAGCTTTTCCGTATCGAGCGCCAGGCGCGCACGCATCTGAAGACGGTGGTCACCAATGATGACGGCCGCTGCGATGCGCCGCTGCTTGTCGGCGCGGACTTCCGCACCGGCGAATACGAGCTGGTGTTCGCCGCCGGCGACTATCTGCGCGGGCAAGGGACGAGCCTGCCCGAGCCGGCCTTCCTCGACATCGTGCCGATCCGCTTCGGCATGGCGGAAGAACGCCACTACCATGTGCCGCTGCTGATCTCGCCCTATGGCTATTCGACCTATCGGGGGAGCTGAGACATGGCCAAGGTCAAGACCCGAAACGAAATCCGCTTCATTCTCAATGGCGAGGATGTCGCGCTGGTCGATGTCGCGCCCGATGCGACACTGCTCGACTGGCTGCGGCTCAATCGGACGCTGCGCGGCACCAAGGAAGGCTGCGCCGAGGGCGACTGTGGCGCCTGCACGGTGCTGGTCGGAAGGCTTTCGGCCGGCAAGCTGATCTATGAAGGCGTCAACGCCTGCATCCGCTTCCTCGGCTCGCTCGACGGCACGCACGTCGTGACCGTGGAGCATTTGCGCGGCGACGGCGAAAAATTGCATCCGGTGCAGCAGGCGATGGTCGACTTCCACGGCTCGCAATGCGGCTTCTGCACGCCAGGCTTCGTCATGTCGCTCTACGCGCTGTGGATGCGCTCGCCCGACCCGTCGGACGCGGCGATCGAGAAGGCGCTGCAGGGCAATCTCTGCCGCTGCACCGGCTATGAGGCGATCATGCGCGCGGCGCGTGCCATCTCCAGCTACGGCAAGGCGGCGAAGGACCCGCTGGCGGCGGAGCGCAAGGCGATCACGGCAAGGCTCGCGGCGATGAAGGACGGCGCGCGCGTCGAGATCGGCTCGGGCAAGGCGCGGCTGATCGTGCCGGCCAATGCGGACGATCTGGCCAAGCTGCTCGACAAGGAGCCGAGTGCGACACTGGTCGCCGGCTCCACCGATGTCGGCCTCTGGGTGACCAAGCATATGCGCGAGATCGCGCCGGCGGTCTTCATCGGCAATCTCGACGGGCTGTGCGCGATATCCGAGGACAAGGGCGTGATCTCGATCGGCGCCGGCGTTACCTACTCGGACGCCTTCGCGATGCTGTCGAAGCGGATACCGGCGCTCGGTCCGCTGTTCGACCGTATCGGCGGCGAGCAGGTGCGCAACATGGGCACGATCGGCGGCAACATCGCCAATGGCTCGCCGATCGGCGACACGCCGCCGCCGCTGATCGCGCTCGGCGCGCGGCTGACGCTGCGGCGCGGCAACAAGCGGCGCACCATCCCGCTCGAGACCTTCTTCATCGCCTACGGCAAGCAGGACCGGCGGCCGGGCGAATTCGTCGAGGCCGTGCATGTGCCGGTGCCGGCCAAGGCGACAAAGTTTGCCGTCTACAAGATCACCAAGCGCCGCGACGAGGACATCACCGCCGCCCTCGGCGCGTTCCATCTCGCCCTGACCAAGGACGGCACCGTCACCGACATCCGCATCGCCTATGGCGGCATGGCGGCGACGCCGAAGCGGGCTTTTGCCGTCGAGAAGGCGCTGCTCGGCAAGGCCTGGACGGAGGAAACCGTGGAGACCGCGATGGCCGAATACGCCAGCGATTTCACGCCGCTGACCGACATGCGGGCAAGCGCCGAATATCGGGCGCTGGCGGCGAAGAACCTTCTGCTGCGCTTCTTTGTCGAGACCACCGGCACCAGGGCGCCGCTCCAGGTCTCACGCTACGAGGCCGCCTGATGACCAAGCACGTCCCCAACCTGAAGGCGCAGAAGATCAAGGGCGGCGTCGCCAGCGATCAGCGCCACGATTCGGCGCACAAGCATGTCAGCGGCACGGCGGTCTATATCGACGACATGCCGGAGCCGGCCGGCACCCTGCATGGCTGCCTCGGCCTTTCGGCGGCAACGCATGCCACCATCACCAGGATGGACCTTTCGGCGGTGCGCGCGGCGCCCGGCGTCGTCGACGTGCTGACGGCAAAGGATGTGCCCGGCGAGAACGACATCTCGCCGACCGGCCGCCATGACGAACCGGTGCTGGCGGACGGCAAGGTCGAGTTCTACGGCCAGCCGATCTTCTGCGTCATCGCCGAGACGCGCGAACAGGCGCGCCGCGCCACCCGGCTGGCCAAGGTCGAATACAAGCAATTGCCCTTCGTCACCGACATCGGCGAGCTAAACCCAAGGAAGGACAAGCTCGTCACGCCACCGCTGACGCTAAGGTGCGGCGACGCGGCGGCGGCGATCAAGGCGGCGCCGCGCAAGCTCAACGGAAAGATGCGCGTCGGCGGCCAGGAGCATTTCTACCTGGAAGGCCACATCGCCATGGCCATCCCCGGCGAAGACGAGGACGTCACCATC
>NZ_RZSG01000289.1:0-6858 GCF_003997725.1 Mesorhizobium sp. M4A.F.Ca.ET.050.02.1.1 | reverse complement strand
CGACGCTCCAGGACACCGCCGCCGGCGGTGCCGCCCCGGAGACATGGATGCGCAATGCGCAGGCCTATGCCTCGTTCCTCGCTCGCAAGGGCGACAAGGCCAAGGCGCTTTCGGTGCTCGACCAGGCCGAGGCGTTCGCGCCAGGCAAGCTGGAAATCACCACGCTCCGCGAAGAGATCAACAAGGGCGACAAGGTCGAGCCCTTCATCGCCGGCCCGTCCGACGGCGCGTCCGAGATCCTGCTCGATCTCGCCACCGCGCTCAATCGCGGCGGCGGCGAGCCGTTCGTACGCCTCTATCTGCAATATGCGCTGGCGCTGAAGCCCAACAGCGATGCCGCTCTGGTGCAACTCGCCGCCGTCGCCGAGCAACTGAAGGACGGCGAGGGCGCAATCGCTCTCTATCGCCGCATTCCCGGTTCCTCGCCGCTGAAGGAGCTTTCCGACCTGCAGCTCGGCCTCAACCTCGCCGATCTCGATCGCCATGACGAGGCGATCGCTCATCTGAAGGCGTTCGTCGACAAGCATCCGCAGGACATGCGCGCCTATCTGGCGCTGGGCGGGGTCTACTCCTCCAAGGAGGACTTCCGCTCGGCGGCCAATCTCTACGACAAGGCCGTTGAGGTGCTGAAGACGCCGACCAATGCCAACTGGAACATCTTCTATCAGCGCGGCATCGCCTATGAGCGGCTGAAGGAATGGCCGAAGGCGGAGCCGAACTTCCGCAGGGCGCTGGAACTGTTCCCCGACCAGCCGCAGGTTCTGAACTATCTCGGCTATTCCTGGGTCGACATGAACATGAACCTCAAGGAAGGCCTGGCGATGATCCAGAAGGCCGTCGATCTAAGGCCGAGCGACGGCTACATCGTCGATTCGCTGGGCTGGGCCTATTTCCGCATGGGCAGGTTCGAGGACGCGGTCCGCGAAATGGAGCGCGCCGTGTCGCTGAAGCCGGAGGACCCGGTGCTGAACGACCATCTCGGCGACGCCTACTGGCGCGTCGGCCGCAAGCTGGAAGCCACCTACCAGTGGAACCAGGCCCGCGACCTGAAGCCGGATCCCGACGTGCTTGCCACCTTGCAGCAGAAGCTGCTCAAGGGCCTGCCGGCGATCGAATCCAACACGGCGCAGGAAACCCCGAAGGTCAAGCCGGCCACGCCGGCGCCGAAGGGGTGAGCGGCACCGAAGGATGCTTTGAGCGGGGCTCTTCGTAGCCCCGCTTCGCTTTCAGAGAAGCTTGCGATACACGACGAACCCCGACCGCTCCGCCACCTTGTCGTAGAGTTGCATGGCCGTGTGGTTGGTCTCATGCGTCTGCCAGTACACCCGGCCCGATCCGGCCGCCTTGGCGCGTTCGTAGACGGCGTTGATGAGTGCCCGGTCGACGCCCTTGTCGCGCGCGGCCTCGGTGGTGAACAGATCCTGCAGATAGCAGTTCGCCGCGATCGCCGTCGTGCTGCGGTGATAGAGATAGTGGACGAGACCGAGGAGGCGTCCCTCGCTTTCGGCCACCAGCGCATGCACCGGCTCGTAGGCGTCGAAGAAGCGCGACCAGGTCATGGCCGTGATGTCGCCGGCAAGCGCCGTCTCGCCCGATCGGCCGTAAAAGGCGTTGTAGCCGTCCCATAGCGGCAGCCATTGCTCGAAATCCTCTCGCGTGATGGGTCGGATGCTGATGGAATCTGGCATGGCTGGGGCCTGCTGTTGCTGATGGCGGAGACATGGAACAGACCGCAGGCTCGTCGTGCCGGCAATGGGCCAGCCGTCGGCTTGCCTTGACGCTTGCCAGCCGTGCCTCTAGAGCGTGGTCCCCATCCAGCCGCTCCATCGAGGCCGCCGTGACCGTCGACATTCCCGCCCACATGCATCCCAGCCGCTCCTTCCAGGGGCTGATCCTGACCTTGCACAATTACTGGGCGAACTATGGCTGCGTCATCCTGCAGCCCTACGATATGGAGGTTGGCGCCGGCACCTTCCACCCGGCAACCACCTTGCGCGCGCTGGGTCCGAGGCGCTGGAACGCCGCCTATGTGCAGCCATCGCGCCGCCCGAAGGACGGGCGCTATGGCGAGAACCCCAACCGGCTGCAGCATTATTACCAGTATCAGGTGATCCTGAAGCCGAACCCGCCCAACCTGCAGGAGCTCTATCTTGGCTCGCTTGAAGCCATCGGCGTCGATCCGCTGCTGCACGACATCCGTTTCGTCGAGGACGATTGGGAAAGCCCGACGCTGGGCGCCTGGGGGCTCGGCTGGGAGTGCTGGTGCGACGGTATGGAAGTGTCGCAGTTCACCTATTTTCAGCAGGTCTGCGGCATCGAATGCGCACCGGTCGCGGGCGAGCTCACCTACGGTCTGGAGCGGCTCGCCATGTATGTGCAGGGCGTCGACAATGTCTATGACCTCAACTTCAACGGCCGCGAGGGCGCCGACAAGGTCACCTATGGCGACGTCTTCCTGCAGGCCGAGCATGAATATTCGCGCCACAATTTCGAGTTCGCCAACACCGCGATGCTGCTCAGGCATTTCGAGGACGCCGAGGCCGAATGCAAGGCGCTGCTCGCGGCCGGCACGCCCGGATCGAATGACGTGGGCGCAAGGCACCGCATGGTCCTGCCCGCCTACGACCAGTGCATCAAGGCCAGCCACGTCTTCAACCTGCTCGACGCGCGCGGCGTCATCTCGGTCACCGAGCGGCAGAGCTACATCCTCAAGGTGCGCAACCTGGCCAAGGCCTGCGGCGAGGCCTTCCTGCAGACCGAGGCGGGCGGCCTGGCGGCCTAAGTGTGTCGATATTCAGGTGATGCCGGCCTGCAAACGCCGGTTTTCTGCGCTTCCGCTACTCACGTACGTCAAGTACGCTCCGCTCCGGGTCTCGAAAACCACCGTTTTCGGCTCGGCGTGACCTTAATCTCAACGCACCTTAGTTCAAGGCGCTTTGGCCAATTTTGAGTGAAGCTGTGATCGGCAACGAGCTCTGGCTGCTTGCGCTGTCGATCGTCCGCAACGCCTGCCGCACGCCCGGCATCGTGAACGTGCCATGCATCTGGGCGGCGAAACAGGCGCTCAGTGCGAGGATTTGCAGGGTTCTCGATACGGTCTTCATGGTCGTTCAGCCAATAGGTCTCTGCCTGAGCGTTGGTCGCTTCAGCGCCGCGTTCGGTTCATGGGATTTCTGTTCTTAGGACGGGTGCGCCCGCTTGGTCCCGACAAAGACCTGATAATTTCCTGAAATCGGCCACCCCGGCGGCCGGCGGGCAGGGGTGACAGCGGCGAGCCGAGTTGCTATGCCCCGCCCGGACCGTTCGCCCCGCATGAGTTGATCCCTATGCCCGACCTGCTTCTGGAACTTCGCTCCGAAGAAATTCCCGCGCGCATGCAGCGCAAGGCCGCCGGCGACCTCAGGAAGATGCTGTCCGACGGCCTGGTCGAGGCCGGCCTCACCTATGAGGCAGCGCGCGAGTACTGGACGCCGCGGCGCCTGGCGCTCGACATTCGCGGCCTGACGGCGCGCTCCAAGGACATTCGCGAGGAGATCAAGGGCCCCGCCACCTCGGCGCCCGAACAGGCGGTCCAGGGCTTCCTGCGCAAGGCGGGCCTCGCCTCGATCGCCGAAGCGCATGTCCATTCCGACCCGAAGAAGGGCGACTTCTATGTCGCCCATATCTCCAAGCCGGGCAGGGCGGCGGAAGAGATCATCGCCGAGCTGGTGCCAGGCATGATCCGCAACTTCCCGTGGCCGAAATCGATGCGCTGGGGGCCGGCCTCGGCCAGGCCCGGTTCGCTGCGCTGGGTGCGGCCGCTGCAATCGATCGTCTGCACCTTCGGCCCCGAGACCGAGGAGCCCGTCGTGGTCGATTTCGAGATTGACGGCATTCGTTCCGGCAACGTCACCTATGGCCATCGCTTCCACGCTCCGGGCGAATTCACCGTGCGTCGCTTCGACGACTATGTTTCGAAGCTGGAAGCCGCCAAGGTCGTGCTCGACGCCGAGCGGCGCAAGGAGATCATCCTGGCCGACGCCCGCAACCTTGCCTTTGCTAACGGTCTCGACCTGGTCGAGGACGACGGATTGCTGGAAGAAGTCTCCGGCCTCGTCGAATGGCCTGTCGTGCTGATGGGCGAATTCGAACAGGACTTCCTCGCCATTCCGCCCGAGGTCATCCGGCTGACCATCCGCGCCAACCAGAAGTGCTTCGTCACCCGGCCGCAAGGGGCGGGCGAGGACCTGTCCAACCGCTTCATCCTTGTCGCCAACATCGAGGCCAGCGATGGCGGCAAGGAGATCGCGCACGGCAACGGCAAGGTGGTGCGAGCCCGCCTGTCCGACGCGCTCTATTTCTGGAAGACCGACCAGGGCGATTTGCCCGATCTCGGCGAACTCCAGGCGTCGGCCGAAAAGCTCGGGCTCGATCTGAAGAAGCCGCTCGACCAGCGCATCGCCCGCCTCGACCATCTCGACGTGACCTTCCACGCGAAGCTTGGCACGCAAGGAGCACGCGTCGAGCGGATCAAGCGGTTGGCCGAGGAACTGGCGCCGATCGTCGGCGCCGACCCGGCGCTGGCGCACCGCGCCGCGGTGCTTGCCAAGGCAGACCTGCAGACCGAAGTAGTCGGCGAGTTCCCGGAATTGCAGGGCGCCATGGGCCGCAAATATGCGCTGCTGGAGGGTGAGCATGCATCCGTGGCCGCGGCCGCTGAAGAGCACTACAAGCCGCAAGGCCCGTCCGATCGCGTGCCGACCGATCCGGTCTCGGTTGCCATCGCGCTCGCCGACAAGCTCGACACGCTCACCGGTTTCTGGGCCATCGATGAGAAACCAACTGGCAGCAAGGATCCGTTTGCCCTGCGCCGCGCTGCGCTCGGCGTGGTCAGGATCCTGATCGAGAACCGCGTTCGTTTGGCGCTGACATCGATCTTCGCCAAAGCCTTTGCAAACTTTGCAGGCGGCGCGAGCCCGCAGTCCGACCTCCTCGCCTTCTTCCACGACCGCCTGAAGGTCTATCTGCGCGACCAGGGCGCACGGCACGACCTCATCGATGCCGTCATCACGCAACAGTCCGACGACCTGCTGCAGATCGTGCGCCGCGTCGAGGCGCTGGGCTCATTGCTCGACACCGACGGTGGCAAGAACCTGCTCGCCGGCACCAAGCGCGCCGCCAACATCCTGGCGGCGGAAGAGAAGAAGAAAACCTTCATCGCCGAGACTGTTGAGCCGGCTCTTCTGCGCGAAGAAGCGGAAAAGAAGCTCTATGCCGCGGTGAATCAGGCCGAGAAGGAAGCCGGCCAAGCGATTCAGAACGAAGATTTTTCCGCCGCCATGCTGGCGCTTAGCGTGTTGCGTGAACCGGTTGATTCATTCTTTGAACAGGTTCTCGTCAATGATGAGGACCAGGCCGTGCGCGCCAATCGTCTGGCGCTGCTTGCCCGCATCCGCGCCGCCACCGATCAGGTCGCGGATTTCTCCAAGATCGCCGGCTGACGGCCGCAAACGCGGGCCTGGAATTGCCTGCGCCCATCGGGGCGCGGGCCGTGCGCCCCGCTCTCAGGCGCGCCAAAATTTAGTACGCGGGAGCCGGCTTACAGTCATATGACGATGACCTCCGCGTGGGACAACGATGACGTTCCCCCAACCACGGAGGCTTGCCATGAATTCCGATCACGACATCGAAGTCACTGAAAAAACCGCGGCTGCTGTCGAGGCGATCGAATCCGCTTCCGACGACAGGCTCGACCATGCCGCAGCTGCCGCGGTCGAAGCCGCCGATCAGTCTGACGATGACGAGGAAGGTGACGACGAGGACGGCGAGGATGCCGACGACGAAGCGACCCTGTTGGGTGGTGACGAGGATGAAGACGGCGAGGACGAGGATGAGGACGAGGAAGACGGCGTGAAGGCCGACGACGAAGACGAGTCCGACGAGGACAAGGAAGAAGCCGCCTGAGCCATTTTGGAGGCGGCCTCTCCGTCCTCCACGACCGAATAGCCCGCTGAGCTAGAGGAAGGGCGGCGCCAACGCGCCGCCCTTTTTGCCGTCAGTCCTCGAGGATGCTGACGTAGACGCTGTTCGAATAGACATCGACCTGGATCAGCGCCTCGCCATTGACGATGGCGCGCCGTGTCGCGCCGCTCATGGCGCCGCCGCGCCTCAACATCCGCTCCAGGTCGGCGCGGTCATCATTGCTGCGGAACCAGGCGTCACCCTCGTCGTCGCGGTCGCGCCGGTGGAATTTGTGCCAGTTGGCGCGGTCCTGCCGCACCATCTGCGCGGCGCTGTCCAGCGGATAGCCGTCGCTGGCGTGATGGTCCCGCTCGGAAATGCGCGCGACATAGGAGCCGAGCATATCGTCGGCCCGCGCCGTGCTCGTGCCCAGCACCGACGCCAGCAGCAATGCGGCGACGGCAAATCGTCTCGTCTCGTTCATGATGAACCCCCTTTTGAAAACCCAGTCTTCTTCCACCGATGCCGTCTGACATTTCGGGCAGCAGGATGGAATCAGAAGGAATACTGCCATCCGGGCATATGCGCCGGATGACGGATCAGCCTCCACTGAAAAGCCTACATGGCTTTTCCGACGGGGGATATCGGTGCCGGCTGCGCGGCTGCCGGTTGTGGCTGCTGCGCCTCGGGCTGAGGCTTCGGTTCGGCGGCGCCGTTTGACGCGGTCGCCTCGCCGGCCGGCTTGCCGTCGGCGGTGGGCGTTGTCTCGGTCGCCGGCGCCGTGGCGGTTGTGGCCTTGGCCGGTGCTGCGGCAGGCGTTGCAAAAGCGCCGCCGACGACGCCGCCGCGAATGATCATCGGGCTCTGCATGGAACCATGGTGCGTGGACTTATCGGGGATCGCCGCGACCTTCTCGTC
>NZ_RZSG01000288.1:0-6863 GCF_003997725.1 Mesorhizobium sp. M4A.F.Ca.ET.050.02.1.1 | reverse complement strand
ATGCCAGCGCGCCCGAATGACGGCGACGCGAACGATTTCATAGTCTTTCGGGGAATGCTGATTCATGGGTCCATCCTTCCGTTTCGAACCAGAATCAGGACGCACGATACGAAAACCCGGCCCGCGCGAGCGGCCCGTCCTTCCGTTCGTTCTCTTTCATCCGGACTGTGACCGTCGGCTCCGGAATCACACCGGATCTGCTGACCTTCCTTTCCGGGAAGCGCTCGCGGGCTTGAGCCGAGGCTCTTACCGCCGGTGGGGACTTTCACCCCGCCCTGAGAACTTTGACGGTGAAGCTATGGAGGGGGAGGGCGGCGCTGTCAATTAGCGCCGTCGCCGCAGCTGCCAATCTTCCTCCTTGTGGCTAACCACGCTCCGGGAACATCGCCTTCAGCCCCTCGCGTGAGGCCTTGGCGACGCCGCGCTCGGTGATCAGGCCGGTGACAAGCCGCGCCGGCGTGACGTCGAAGGCCGGGTTTGCCGCGGGCGTCGCTTCCGGCGAGACGCGCACCTGCGCGATCTCGCCCTTGGCGTTCTTGCCCCAGACCAGCGACACCTCGTCGCCGGAGCGCTCCTCGATCGGGATTTCTGCAAGCCCGTCGCCCACCGTCCAGTCGATGGTCGGAGAGGGCAGCGCGACATAGAACGGCACGTCGTTGTCGGAGGCGGCGAGCGCCTTGAGATAGGTGCCGATCTTGTTGCAGACGTCGCCATCCGCGGTGGTGCGGTCGGTGCCGACGATAACCATGTCGATCTGGCGACGCTGCATCAGATGGCCGCCGGCATTATCGACGATCAGCGTGTGCGGCACGCCGTGGCCGGCCATCTCCCAGGCGGTCAGCTGGGCGCCCTGATTGCGCGGCCTGGTCTCGTCGACATAGACATGGACCGGAATGCCGGCTTCGGTTGCCAGATATATTGGCGCGGTTGCGGTGCCGTAATCGACCGTCGCCAGCCAGCCGGCGTTGCAATGGGTCAGGATGTTGACCGTCTCTCCCGGTGCTTTTCGCGCCGCGATTTGCTTGATGATGGCAAGCCCGTTCTCGCCGATGGCGCGGTTCAGCCCGACATCCTCGTCCGCGATCTCGGCGGCGCGCCGATAGGCGGCCCCGGCCCGCTCGGCCGGCGGCAGCGGCTTCAGAACCCGCCGCATCTCGTCAAGCGCCCAGCGCAGGTTGATCGCCGTCGGGCGTGTCGCGTGCAGTGTCTCCCAGACGGCGTCCAACGCCGCATCCGACGGGTCGTCTTCCATCTGGATGGCGACGCCATAGGCGGCGGTGACGCCGATCAGCGGCGCGCCGCGCACCCACATGTCGCGGATCGCGGTGGCGATACCGGCAACGGTGCCGATCGTCTCGATGCGGAACTCATGCGGCAGCCAGCGCTGGTCAATGATCTCGACCGAGCGGCCGTCATCGCTCAGCCAGATGGTGCGGTAGTGGCGGTCGCCGACGTTCAAAGGCTGCTCTCCTGTTCGATCAGCGCGGCCAGGCTGTTGACCTCGTCGATGCTGTATATCTGGCGCCGGTTGACGGCGAGATGGCGGCCGAACTTCAGTGCCTTTGCTTCGCATGTGGCGCGCAGATCCTGATCGGCAATGGTCTCGAAATCGGCATTGTGGGCGAGGCCGAGGATGCGCCGGTGCACCTCGATGCCGGCAAAGCCGAGCAGGTCGGTCCAGATCGAGTGCAGCATGTGGTCGAGCGCCTGCTCGGCGCCGAGCAGATCGCCTTGATCCTCGAACAGGCTTCTGTGGTAGAGCATGCCGGTGCGCTCGGTCCGCCACAGATGCGAGAACTCGGCGCGGAACACGGCCCAGGTTTCGGCGGTGACCCCGAGCAGGTAGGCGCGCATGGCGTCGCGCCTGCCTTTGTCTTCATGGCCGTGCTGCGAGAAGAATGACATCCAGAAATTGGCGAGCAGCATGCCAACGTCGAAGGCGATCGGGCCATAGAAGGCGAACTCCGGATCGATCATCCGGGTTTCGGTATCGGTGACCATGATCGAGCCGGAATGCAGGTCGCCATGCAAGAGCGTCTCGGCGTTGGCGGCGAACAGATGTTTCAGACGCTGCGCCTCGACCTTGAGGTCGCGGTCTGCGCGCAGCTCGGCGACCAGGCCGTCGAGCTGCGGCGACGTATGCCGGTTCAGCTTGGCGTCGAAATAGGGATCGGTGAACACCAGGTCCTCGGTGATGCCGCATAGCTCGACATTGTCGGCGAACAGCGCCAAATCGGCTTTGCGGTCCTTGGTCGGCATATGCAGGTCGGAGCCGCGGAACAGGGTGCGGGCCATGAACAGGCCGATGTCGCGGGCGATGTTCGGCAGTTGCCGGCCTTCGATCAGCGCACGCCGCAGGATGATGTGCGGCGGCGCCAGATATTCCATGACGATCAGCGCCTGGGCCTCGTCGAAATGGTGGATCGACGGCACCGAGCCGGGCGCTCGGCGCTCCTGCCTTGTCAGCGCGTGATACTCGAAGAACGAGCGTTTCAACGGCAGCGGCCAGCTGTCGCCGACCAGCCGCACATAGGGCAGGGCCTGCTTGACGACGACCGCGCCTTCGTCGCCCTCGACGATGAACACCAGGTTGAGATTGCCGTCGCCGACCTCACGCACCTTCCAGCGTCGGGCATCCTTGCCGATCTGCGCGGTGACGGCCTCATTGGCGCCGAGGCGCGCCGGCAGCGTTTCGACCGATAGTGCTTCGAACGGCAGTTTCTGCGTCATCATCATCCTCTCGCTTATGCGCTCCGAACATAAAGGAGGCATGGCGGCGGGGCCAAGCTAGGAAGCATGCTGGCAATTGTCAATCGTGTTGACAATTGCCGATATAGCCCATAGCGTCGGGATCAGGGAGGAATGAATGGGCACTGGTGCCGTGTTCCGCGTGGACGGCCTAAGGAAGTCCTTTGGCCATATCGAGGTGCTTGGCGGCATCTCGCTCGACTTGCATGCGGGCGAAGTCACCGTGCTGATGGGCGCCAACGGCGCCGGCAAATCCACCCTGGTCAAGATCGTCAGCGGCGTCTACGAGCTCGGCGGCGGCACGATGCATCTCGCCGGCGAGGACTTCGCGCCGAACACGCCGGCCGAGGCGATCCGCGCCGGCGTCGTCACCGTGCATCAGAACATCAATGACGGGGTCGTCGCCGACCTCGACGTCGCCACCAATCTGACGCTGGACCGCCTGAGCGGCAGCGGCGTGCCGACCTTCTTCAATCCCGGCCGCGTGCGCCGCGAGGCCAGGGCCGTCGCCGATCGCATGGGGCTCGCCATCGACCTCAAGGCCCGGGTCAGCGATCTCTCGCTGGCAGACCGGCAGATGGTGGCGATCGCGCGGGCCATGGCGCACCGGCCGAAAGTGCTGATCCTCGACGAGCCGACCTCGTCGCTGTCCAGCGCCGAGGCCGACCGGCTGTTCCAGCTCATCGACCGGCTGCGCGAGCAAGCGGTGGCGATCCTCTACATCTCGCATCGCATGTCCGACATCCGCCGGCTCGCCGACCGCATCGTCTCGATGCGCGACGGCGTGGTGAGCGGCCTGTTCGACACCAAGCCGCTCGACTATGAGGGCGCCGTCAACGCCATGCTCGGCCGCAAGATCCATCTCGACCGGGTGGTCGCGAGAAGCTCGGCGCGCGCTGTCTTCAACACGGAAGGCCTGCGGATCGCGCAAGGGTCGAAGCCGATCTCGATGACGCTCGGCGCCGGCGAGGTGGTGGCGATCACCGGCTTGGTCGGCGTTGGCAAGACGGCGCTGGCCGAAACCTTGTTCGGTGTGCGCCGGCCGCTGTCCGGCACCATGACCATGGACGGCAAGCCCTATGCGCCGGCATCAGCAGGCGAGGCGATCGCGGCCGGCGTTTTCCTTGTCGCCAAGGACCGCGCCACCAGCGGCATCGTCGGCGGCTTCAACATCGAGCGCAACATCAGCCTGCCCTTCCTCAAGCGCATGTCAGGCTTCGGCATCATGAAGCGGCGCGCCGAACGCAGCATCGCACGCCGGCAGATCGACGAGCTCGCCATCGTCTGCCGTTCGGAGAAGGACGAGCTTTCCGCACTTTCGGGCGGCAATCAGCAGAAGGTGATGGTCGGCCGCTGGATGTCGCAGGATGCAAAACTGTTCATCCTCGACGAACCGTTTCAGGGCGTCGACATCTCGGCCCGGCGCGACATCGCCTCCAAGCTCCGAGCGAGCGCCGACGGCCGCGCCACGCTGCTCTTCGTCATTGAGCTCGACGAGGCGCTGGAGACGGCCGACCGCATCCTGGTCATGTCGGAGCAGACGATCGTCGGCGAACACAGGAACGAAGACATCGATCTCGAGCGGCTGCTTGCCGAAGTGGCGGGCGGCCCGCTGCACAGTGCGGCGTGAGGATCATGGACAGGAATGGAGCAGGGATGCGTTGGACTGACATGGCAACGGCGCCGGAGAGCGCTGCATGATGTTGCGTGACCATGCCATCCGCTACGGCTTCATCGTCCTTCTGTTCGGCCTGATCGCCTATTTCGCGGTCGCCGCCGACGGTTTCGTGTCGCCGCAGAGCGCGGTCTTCATCTTCCAGTCCGTCGCCATCACTGGCGTGCTGGCGCTCGGCGTCACGGCGACCCTCGTAGTCGGCGGCTTCGACCTGTCGATCGGCTCGGTCGCCACCAGCGCCATGATGGCGGCCGCCTATGTCATGGTGGTTCTGGAGCAGAACGCCGTCGTCGCGGTCGTCGTCTGCCTGCTCATAGGCGCCGTCGTCGGCCTGATCAACGGCTGGCTGATCGTCTACATGCCCGACCTGCTCGCCACGCTCGGCATGATGTTCCTGCTCGTCGGCCTGCAGCGCATCCCAACCGAAGGCCGTTCGATCGCCACCGGCATGACCATGCCCGACGGCTCGGTCGCCAACGGCAAGTTCGGCGAAGCCTTCCTGGCGCTCGGACGCCATCGCTTCGATTTCTTCGTGCCCAACCTCGTTCCGGTGTCGGTCGTGGTGCTGATTGTGCTGGCGCTGCTGATCTGGTTCTTCCTCGAATACACGCGCTTCGGCCGCATGATGTATGCCGTCGGCAGCAATGAGCGCGCGGCCGAACTCGCCGGCGCGCGGGTCAAGGCCTACAAGATCTGGGCCTATGTCATTTCGGGCGTCTTTGCCGCGATCGGCGGCATCCTGCTCGCCGCCCGGCTTGGCCGTGGCGACATTGCCTCGGGCAACAATCTGCTGCTCGACGCGGTGGCGGCCGCGCTCATCGGCTACGCGGTGCTTGGCGCGGCCAAGCCAAACGCCTTCGGCACGGCCGTCGGCGCGGTCTTCGTCGGGGTGCTGCTACAGGGCCTGACGATGATGAACGCGCCCTACTACACGCAGGATTTCGTCAAGGGCGGCGTTCTCGTCGTCGCCCTTGTCTTCACCTTCGCCCTTTCCGGCAGGGGCGGGAGATAGGTTCGACCGGTCAAAACAGTGGAGGAAAACGACATGAACATCACAAGAAGACTTCTGGGGAAGGTGGCGCTCGGGCTTGCGGGCGCCACGATGCTGATGCAGGTCCCGGCTCTTGCCGCCGACAGACCGGCGCCGTTCGACAAGCCCGGCGTCAAGATCGCGCTGGTGCGCTATCTGTCGACCGGCGACTTCTTCCAGGCCTATCTCTCGGGCGTCGAGGCGCAGGCCAAGGCGCTTGGCGTCGACCTGCGCGTGCTCGACAGCCGCCAGGACGCCGCCCTTCAGGCCGACATGGTCGACCAGGCCATCGCGCTCGGCGTGCAGGGCATCATCATCCAGCACGGCCTGACGGAATCGATGAAGGATGCCGCGCAGCGCGCGGTCGACGCCGGCATCAAGGTCGTCGCTTTCGACGTCAATGTCGAGAACCCGAAGATCCCGCAGATCGAGCAGTCCGACCGCGACCTTGCCCGTCTCGCGCTAGAGCAGGCGGTCACGGACAATGGCGACAGCTGGACGGCCGGCTATGTCTACGTCGCCGGCATCGCGCCGCTCGACCGCCGCAACGAGACCTGGGTCGACGTGAAGAAGAAGCATACGGGCATCAACGAGGTCGCCATGTTCGGCACGCTCGACAACCCGATTGCCAACTCCGTCGCCAACCAGGCACGCTCGGTGCTGTCGGCGCATCCCGACATAAAGGTAATGTTCGCCCCCTATGACGAATTCGCCAAGGGGGTGAAGATCGCCGTCGACGAGGCGGGTCTGAACAAGGCCGTCAAGATCTACTCGGCCGACATCTCGACCTCTGACATCGCCGCGATGCGCGAGCCGGACAGCGCCTGGGCCGCCACCGCAGCCACCAACCCGGCCGTCGTCGGCCAGGTCTCGGTGCGAGCGCTGGCGCAACTGCTCGCCGGCGAGGATCCCGGCCACAACGTCATCGTGCCGCCGACGCTGATCACCCAGAAGGAGCTCGTGGACAAGGACATCAAGAACATGGAGGACCTGTCGGCCAAGCTGCCGCAGTTCGCCCATGCCGATGTCGCCATGCCGGCCTGGATGCCGAACCCGAACGCCAAGTAGTTCTGGTCTAGGCGCGTTCGCCTCTGATGGCATTGATGCGACGCGCTTCCGACTCCCAACTGCTGCACGCTTTTGGCGACATTAGCAACGTTGGCGCTGCCCCTCATCCGCCTGCCGGCACCTTCTCCCCGTATAGTGACAGGGAGAAGGTGCTGGCCGCGACGCTGGCGCATATTCTGCAACGCTGGAGGTTGACGAAACCATCCGCGACAGGGTGTCCAGCCGATAGATGGGTAACAGTTTGAACCGGATACATAGGTAACAGTTCTCCCCCTATTTGTCCGCTGCAGCGCCAAGCGGATTGGTTAGCGCGGCGCTGCAGCGGACAAGCGTCATACGCCT
>NZ_RZSG01000287.1:0-6891 GCF_003997725.1 Mesorhizobium sp. M4A.F.Ca.ET.050.02.1.1 | reverse complement strand
GACCTCGTCGGCAAGCTCGCGGCAGAAGTCGAGATACTGCTCAACGAGAAGCACGGCAATGCCGGCCTGGTCGCGCAGGTAGCGGATGGCGCGGCCGATGTCCTTGATGATCGAGGGCTGGATGCCTTCGGTCGGCTCGTCGAGCACGAGCAGCTTCGGCCGCGTCACCAGCGCCCGGCCGATGGCGAGCTGCTGCTGCTGGCCGCCGGAGAGATCGCCGCCGCGACGGCCGAGCATCTGCTTCAGCACCGGGAACAGCTCGAAGACATGCGCCGGGATGTTGCGGTCGGCCCGTTTCAGCGGCGCGAAGCCGGTCTCCAGATTCTCGCGTACCGTCAGCAGCGGGAAGACCTCCCTGCCCTGCGGCACGAATGCGATGCCCGACCGGGCGCGGTCATACGCCGCGCTCCGGTCGAGCGCCTTCCCCTCGAAGGCAACGCTTCCGCTCGTCAGCCGGTGGTGGCCGACGATCGATCTCATCAAACTGGTCTTGCCGACGCCGTTGCGGCCGAGCACGCAGGTGATCTTGCCGGCGCCGGCCTTCAGCGAAACACCGCGCAGCGCCTGGGCGGCACCGTAATGCAGCGTGGCGTTGGAAACTTCGAGCATGGTCAGCGCCTTCTCCAGCGCCTGAGGAAGGAAAGGTCGAAACGGTGGAACGAGACCCGCCAGATCATGCTCAACGCCCCAAATAGACTTCGACGACACGCTCGTCGGCCGAGACAAAATCGAGCGAACCCTCGGACAGCACCGAGCCTTCGTGCAGGCAGGTGACCTTGACGCCGAGCTCGCGCACGAAATGCATGTCGTGCTCGACGACGATGACTGAATGATCTCGCGCGATATCCTTGAGCAGGCGCGCCGTCTCCTCCGTCTCGGCATCGGTCATGCCCGCGACCGGCTCGTCGACCAGCAGCAGCTTCGGGTCCTGCGCGAGCAGCATGCCGATCTCCAGCCATTGCTTCTGGCCATGGCTGAGGCTGGCGGCCAGCTCCGCGCGCTTATCGCCGAGACGGATGATGCCGAGTATGTCATCGATGCGCCGCGCTTCCGCTGCAGAGCGGCGATGGAACAGCGCCGGGAAGATCGAGCGCGGCCCTTTGAGGGCCAGCATCAGATTCTCCTCGATCGTGTGGCTTTCGAAGACGGTGGGCTTCTGGAATTTCCGGCCGATGCCCATCATGGCGATCTCGGCCTCGTCGTGCCGGGTGAGATCGACCTGACCGTCGAAAAAGACCTCGCCTTCGTCCGGCCGCGTCTTGCCGGTGACAATGTCCATCATCGTCGTCTTGCCGGCGCCGTTGGGGCCGATGATCGCCCGCATCTCGCCCTTGTCGAGCACCAGCGACAGATTGTTGATGGCGCGGAAACCGTCGAAGGAGACCGAGACGCCATCGAGATAGAGGATTGTGTTCGACTTCGACATCGCTCTACTCCGCCGGCTGCGGTTCAGGGTTGGCGGCGGACCAGGCACCGGGCGTCCTCGCCGCCGAGCGCACGATCTTCGGCTGCGGCTCTTGCGGATCGCTGCCGGAATCCGCCGCGAGCGAGGCTGTGCGCAACGCCCTGGCCTTGCTGCGCCAGCTGTCCCACATGCCGACGATGCCCCTGGGCAGCAACAAGGTTACGGCCACGAACAGGCCGCCCAGCGCGAACAGCCAGAATTCCGGCAGCACGCCGGTGAACCAGGATTTTCCAGCATTGACGAGCAGTGCGCCGACGATCGGGCCGACAATGGTGCCACGCCCCCCGACGGCCGCCCAGATCACCACCTCGATCGAGTTGGACGGCTCGAACTCGCCGGGATTGATGATGCCGACTTGCGGCACGTAAAGCGCGCCGGCGATGCCGGCCAAGATCGCCGAAACGGTGAAGGCGAACAGCTTGACGTTCTCGGCGCGCCAGCCAAGGAAGCGGGTGCGGCTTTCGGCGTCGCGCACCGCCATCAGGAGCTTGCCGTACTTCGAGCGCACGATCGCCGAGGTCAGGAGAACGGCAAGCGCCAGGGTCACGGCACTGGCTGCGAACAGCGCCGAGCGCATTGCGTCGGCCTGCACGTTGAATCCGAGAATGTCCTTGAAGTCGGTCAGGCCGTTGTTGCCGCCGAAACCCATGTCGTTGCGGAAGAAGGCGAGCAGCAGCGCATAGGTCATCGCCTGGGTGATGATCGACAGATAGACGCCGGTGACGCGGCTGCGGAAGGCGAACCAGCCGAAGACGAAGGCGAGCAGGCCTGGCACGGCCAGCACCATCGTTGCTGCGAACCAGAAATGGTCGAAACCGTACCAGAACCACGGCAGTTCCTTGTAGTTCAGGAACACCATGAAGTCCGGCAGGATAGGATTGCCGTAGACGCCGCGCGAGCCGATCTGGCGCATCAGGTACATGCCCATCGCATAGCCGCCGAGCGCGAAGAAGGCGCCGTGACCGAGCGAGAGGATGCCGCAATAGCCCCAGACGAGGTCGAGCGCGAGCGCGAGCAGCGCATAGCAGAGATATTTGCCAACCAGCGCTACGATGTAAGGCGGAATGTAGAACGCGCTCGACGGCGACACCGCGAGATTGAGCAGCGGCACGATGATCGCCGCCGCGAACAGGATGAGAACGGTGCTGGCGATGCGGCGATCGGCGCCGAAGAAGCGTTGCGTGATCATGCTTCCACCGCCCGGCCCTTCAGCGCGAACAGGCCGCGCGGACGCTTCTGGATGAACAGGATGATCAGCACCAGCACTACGATCTTGCCGAGCACGGCGCCGGCATAGGGTTCGAGGAACTTGTTGACGATGCCGAGCGAGAAGCCGCCGACCAGCGTACCCCACAGATTGCCGACACCGCCGAAGACGACGACCATGAAGCTGTCGATGATGTAGCCGCGTCCGAGATTGGGCGAGACGTTGTCGATCTGGCTGAGCGCGACACCGGCGATGCCGGCAATGCCGGAGCCGAGCGCGAAGGTCAGCGCGTCGACCCAGGGCGTCCTGATGCCCATGGAAGCGGCCATGCGGCGGTTGGCGGTGACGGCGCGCATGCGCAGGCCCCAGGATGTATGCTTCATGACGTAGAGCAGCACGCCAAACACCAGGAGCGCGAAGACCAGGATCCACAGCCTGTTCCAGGTGATGGCCAGTTGGCCGACGTCGAACGAGCCCGACATCCAGGATGGATTGCCGACCTCCTGGTTGGTCGGCCCGAAGATGGTGCGCACGGCCTGCTGCAAAATCAGCGAGATGCCCCAGGTGGCCAGAAGCGTTTCCAGCGGCCGGCCATAGAGGAGGCGGATGACGCCGCGCTCGATGGCGAGGCCGACGAGCGCTGCGACCAGGAAAGCGAGCGGCAGCGCGATGACCAGCGACCAGTCGAACAGTTCCGGAAAGGACGTGCGGATCACCTGCTGGACGACGAAGGTGGTGTAGGCGCCGAGCATGACCATCTCGCCATGTGCCATGTTGATGATGCCCATGACGCCGAAGGTGATGGCAAGGCCGATGGCCGCGAGCAGCAGCACCGAACCTAGAGAAATGCCGTACCAGATGTTCTGGCCTGCATCCCACAGCGCCAGCGTTGAATTGATGGCGCCGATCGCGGATGAGGCCGCGTCCTTGACCGCGCCTCCGGAACTCGCCTCGACCGAGGTGAGCAGCGATAGCGCGTCGCGGTCGCCGCGCGCGGCAATCACCGAGATCGCGGCAAGCTTGTCGGCCTCGGGCTTGTCCGAAACCAGAACCGATGCCGCGCGGGCCTGATCGAACAGCGCCATGACGGCCGGTTCCGTCTCGGCGGTGATGGCGGCATCGAGCGGTTCGATGTTCGCCGCGTCCGGCGTCTTGAACATGGTCGCGGCGGCTGCAATCCGCACGGCCGGGTCCTTGGCGCGCAGCGTCAGCGTGCCGAGCGCGTCGCGGATGACGCGGCGCAAGCTGTTGTTGACCTTGATCTTGGTGAGGTCGGCCTTGGCGGCAGTTGCTGATTTCTCGCCGCTCAGAGGATCGAGCAGGTCGATGCCGTCGCCGGCGTCCTTGCCGACGAAGACCTGGGAGTCGGCCTTGCGGATGTAGAGATTGCCGTCGGCGAGCGCCGAAAGCGGCAGCTCGACCGCAGGGTCGCCGGTGGCGGCAAGCTCGCGCACCACGGCCTCGGTGGCCGAGAAGCTGGTGCCGGTGGCGAATTTGGCGATGATGGCGCGCAGGTCGGCTTCGGCGTTCGACGGCAACAAACTTGCCATCAGAAACAACAGCGTGAGGCCGAGAGCGCGCAACAGGATCATCCGTTCAGATACTCGTCTGGGGCTGGAATTGCGCGTCCGGGCGGACTGGAGGAGGAGTTCGCCCGGACGCTTCGCGGTCCTGGCCGTGGAGAGAACCACGACCGATCAGACCCGGGAGGATCAGTTGGTTCCCTTGCCGCCGCACTTGCCAGTGGCAACGTTGAAGTTGCCGCAGGACAGAGGCGCGCGCCAATCCGAGATCAGGTCCTTGGAGTCAGGCAGGAAGTCGGACCATTCGTCGCCCATCACCAGGCCCGGCGTCTGCGAGACGGTCTCGAACTGGCCGTCGGCCTGGATCTCGCCGATCAGCACCGGCTTGGTGATGTGATGGTTCGGCATCATGGTCGAATAGCCGCCGGTCAGGTTCGGCACCGAGACGCCGACCATAGCGTCGATGACCTTGTCCGGATCGGTGGTGCCGGCCTTCTCGACCGCCTTCACCCACATATTGAAGCCGATATAGTGGGCTTCCATCGGGTCGTTGGTGGTGCGCTTGTCGTTCTTGATGAACTTGTGCCAGTCGTCGATGAACTTCTTGTTCTCGGGCGTGTCGACGCTCTCGAAATAGTTCCAGGCGGCGAGATGGCCTACCAGCGGACCGGTGTCGAGGCCGGCCAGCTCTTCCTCGCCGACCGAGAAGGCCATGACCGGGATGTCCTCGGCCTTGATGCCCTGGTTGCCGAGCTCCTTGTAGAAGGGCACGTTGGCGTCGCCGTTGACGGTCGAGACGACGGCCGTCTTCTTGCCGGCCGAGCCGAACTTCTTGATCGCCGAGACCTCGGTCTGCCAGTCGGAGAAGCCGAACGGCGTGTAGTTGACCATGATGTCCTCGGCCGGCACGCCCTTCGCCTTCAGATAAGCTTCGAGGATTTTGTTGGTGGTGCGCGGATAGACGTAGTCGGTGCCTTCAAGCACCCAGCGCTTCACCGAGCCGCCGTCCTCGCTCATCAGGTAGTCGACGGCCGGGATGGCCTGCTGGTTTGGAGCGGCACCGGTGTAGAAGACGTTGCGCTCGCTCTCCTCGCCCTCATACTGGACCGGATAGAACAGGATGTTGTCGAGTTCCGAGAACACCGGCAGCACCGACTTGCGCGACACCGAGGTCCAGCAGCCGAACACGGCCGCGACCTTGTCCTTGGAGATCAGCTCGCGCGCCTTTTCGGCGAACAGCGGCCAGTTGGACGCCGGATCGACGACGACGGCCTCGAGCTTCTTGCCGAGCAGGCCGCCCTTGGCGTTCTGCTCCTCAATCAGCATCAGCATGACGTCCTTCAGCGTCGTCTCCGAAATCGCCATGGTCCCCGACAGCGAATGGAGGATGCCGACCTTGATCGTGTCGTCGGCCGCCTTTGCAGGCGCCGTCAGAAGACCGGCGGCGAGCACGCCAGCCGAAAACATTTTTGTTATTGTCGAGAAGTTACCCCTCATATTGCACACTCCCATTCTGGTTGTTTTGCGTCGCAACAGAGCTATGCAACCACCATGCCAATCCAGGAAAAGCGGGCAAGACAGCCGGATATCCGAGCCTTATCAGCGAGTTACAATATTAGCTGCCCAACATGTAACGAAGTCCGGATCGTTCAAATGAGGCAAAATCGCGCAATGCTGCCTATATTTTGCCCAAATGGGATCCATGCCCACTTTTTGAGCCTGGCGCGTCGAATTGCGGCACGCGGCAGGTTGCGGTGCAGCGGGGAAATAGGGCAAGGTCAGCTTCGAACCGAGCGATGCCATGACCTCCCGTATCTCCAGCATTTTCAGCATCTTGCTATTGCTTGCCGCAACCGGAGCAGCCCGCGCCGACTTCACCGACGGCAAGATGCCCGACGGGATCTACCATTGCGAGGTCTACCTGCTCGGCGCCTTCCTCAACCTCGGCGACATCACCATCAAGGGCAATGTCTATAGCGGCCCGGTCACTTTCGGCACCGCGCCGCAAGGCTACAACTATCAGATGAATGCCAATGGCGAGATCAACTGGCTGGGTCCACTGGGCGGTTACACCAGCGGCGGCAACTCCGTCTCCATGACTCAGGCGACGCTGGACGGGCCTGACAGCCCGTCCTTCGATATCATCATGAAGCAGCCCGACGGAGCTTTCACCGCCTCAACCTGCACCAGGGGATAATCTACCCTTTCGCAAAAAAGCGCGGAGCCGGGAAAGCTCCGCGCAGGCTGCCGGGAGGGCGTGTTCAGATGCTCTTCGCCGACATCTGTCCGGCGATGTAATCGGCCTGACGGATGGCGAGCGAGACGATGGTCAGCGTCGGGTTCTCGGCGCCGCCGGTGGTGAACTGGCTGCCGTCGGACACGAACAGGTTCTTGATGTCGTGCGCCTGGCCATGCTTATTGACGACGCCGTCGGCCGCCTTCTCGCTCATCCGGTTGGTGCCGAGATTGTGGGTCGAGGGATAGGGCGGTGTCGGGAAGGTCCGCGTCGCGCCAACCGCCGCGTACAGCGCCTGACCCTGCTTGTAGGCATGATCGCGCATCGCCGTGTCGTTGGCGTGATCGTCGAAATGGACGTCGGCGATCGGCATGCCGTGCTCGTCCTTTTCGTCCTTGTGCAGCGTGATGCGGTTTTCCGGCCGCGGCATGTCCTCGCCGACGATCCACAGGCCCGCCAT